>JAPOKD010000657.1 GCA_029977825.1 Planctomycetota bacterium
ATCAGTCGGGCAAAAGGTTCCCACGCTGAGGCCGGTTCAGATGAGTAGGAGACAGGGACAGCGGAGCAATACACCTGGGATACGAGTTTTGTTGACTGCGGCTGCTTGGCCGGGATTGAACTGGAGTCTTGCGCGGAATTTGTAAGGGTAACTTCAGTATTCCACATGATTCCGACACGCAACCTGGAACGAAGTGAATCCAGTGCTTGAGTATCCAATTCTGAGAGGTGTTTGGTAATGATGGTCAAGCCAGTCCGGGAGGCGAGTGCGTATCCGTTTTGCATTTGCCAAAGCGTTTGCGACTCGTTGCCGAGTGATTTCCCAATGTCAGATAGACAGTCGATTTGTTGACTTGTGCTTTGTCCTGTTTGGTCCTTCAGTGGCACCAGGTAATTGCGAAATACAGTTCCGGCGCCCGCCGCGATTGCACAGGCAGGACCCTGCGTGTAGTCGTGTTCGTAGATTCCGACACCATCCTCGGGAACGGCATCAGGAGCAGCCATTTCAAGCAGGTTGAATTGTGACGCGACTTGGAACATTGCGTTTCGGTTTTCTGTTGCTGCATGCAGGTTTTGGACATCGTCGACGATTTGCGTCAATGTTGTACGCCTGCGTGAATCACTGGTTATTTCAGCAGCGGTGATTCGCAACTCATCAAGCGAGGGGGTTTCCAGTGTTCCACAGTCAAATGATTTGTTGTTGGTAAGCGAAGTTAATTGTGTCCCCTCCAGAGAAAAATTTTCTTGCACCTGTGCCGGTGATTGTTCAGTGAATCCAAATAGATCTTCAAACCACATGTTTTTCTCTTCAGTGAATAAGAGGCAGGTCTATCGACGAGTTTGGGTTGGAAAGGCTTCCACCTTTCGGGAAGCCTTAAAACTGCAGCGAGCTTTCTAGAGTTGGGTCACTGCCTTCCAGATACATCAGTGCCAACAGCAAAAGGCCCGGGCCATCGGCAGAATCGCATCGATTTTCTTCGAGATGACTGCGAAACATTCCCATTTTGGGAACATACAGCTTTTCCATTGCCTTTTTTGCAATGTCGCGGGCGAGCAGGCGATGCTCGGGGGTCTTCAGGACTTCGGCTGCCCGGACGAGAAAGTGGATGATTCTGCCGTAATCATCGGCATAGCTTACTCGTGAATCATCAGTGGTCAGTTGTTGTTTGATCATGTTGATCCATCTTTCAGCTGCTTGTTTGCTGAACGGGTCTCCCGTGGCCTCGTGCAGTGATAAGCATGCTTCTGCCATCCTGAGGGGGGATTGATATGCTGGGCGATGAACGTGATCAAAAATGTTGGTTCGTTGGTGTCTGGATGTGGAGGGATTTTTGGAATGGTTCTCTTGGATCACTGTTTCGACGGGGCGCCCTGACTCACATTCGAGTTGGTGGTAGTAAACCTGCTGCTGGGTATCGTATCCAACGGTCAGCCATGCACGAAGAGTCTGTTTTGCGATAGTCTGGAATTCCATCTCGCCAGTCACCTCTGCAGCCCGGAATAGAACGTTTGCCCACGCGCCAATTCCAATGGACGAGATGTCTTTGCCGCCAGTGTGCAGACTGCGTTTGGTCGGGACGAGCCCGGTCTTGTGGTCGCGATACCCAAGTCTTCGTTGTGCAAGGGAGAGCGCCTGTTTGATCAGAGTCTTACTTTGGTGCGTGTCTTGTTGCGCCAGCCAGCAAAGTGAGGCGATCAGGGCAGCTTCGCTTTCAATGTCAACGTCGGGTGCATCAGTAGCATCGCTCTGTGAGTTGTGTACTGCCCTGTTCGAGGAAGCGTCAGCTAGCCGGGAGTGGATGAATGCCTCAATCTGATGTCTTGCAAGTTTCTTGTCGACAGTCCATGACGTTTCCCATGCCGGGGTAAAAGGTATGCAAATATGAAGCTTACCTGTATTGTCGATCGGGCGTTCGAGCTTGACGTCATAATAGAAGCGGGGGTCCATGCATGAAGCTGTTTTTGAAGTTGTACAGGTAGCGAAGAAACTACTGATGTAGGCTGACGCAGCGTCGCTGTAACACTTGCATCCGGTCCGTTTAGAAAGCTCGTATGCGGCGAGGATCGTTGGCTGATCCCAGTAAAGGTTGGCGCCTGGTGCCGAGATGCAGATTCCATTCCAGCGCGGTGAGCGTGGCATCAGCGGGGTGGGCAGGCCGTTGCTCCGCAGGTCAATGGTTGACAGCCACATCGGTGTGGAACGCGGACCGATTTGGTCATAAGAGTGTTCTGTGACATAGTCCATGTGCGCTTCGATAGCGTCCATGTATGTTGTCGACGCCCCATCCTGTGCAATCGGAATGGGGATTGGAGGCTCTGCGACGGGTGGGGCTTGAGCGTGTGAACTCGTCAGGCAACAAGTCAGAAGAAGAACGACGATTGACCTCGACGCCAAGTGACCCCGCAGCGGTGCGCAGGGCTTGAACTCAGGCCTGAGTCCTTGATGTTGACGTGGATGGTAATGTTGGTGGCGAAGTCGCTGTGGTGGGAGGGCATGAAACATAGTCTCACTGTAGCGTCTAGGCACGCCCGCGTCTAAGTACCCAGCGAAACAGCAGTTCTGCCATCCTGATGGGTTTTTCCGTCATGAATCAGATAAATGCAACTGGTTGTACGAGCGGGCGGTTGGTCAACAAGTACGAGGCGGCGAGTTTCACGCTCAGAAGCCGACAGCGTTTGTGTTTTGTTGAGAAAATGGCCTTGCATGACTTCCCCAGAAAGTGCGATAGCCACTGACAAACGTAGATGTACCACCAAGGCGATGCAGATTGGCTTGGGATCGGGCTTGAGTGACATTAGGAGAATGAATTCATGAAAACGCCGGTAAGACCTGTTGCGATCGTAATCGCTTCACTCGCTCTCGTGATATTTACCAGTTCGGGCATTGTGAGTGCTGATACGCCGGAAGAGCCTTCGGGATTCGCTCAGGCCGCCAGCGCGATGAACCCATTGAATTGGAAAATGCCACAACTCAGGATGCCCAACTTCAAAAGCTTGTTGCCCAGCAAAGCAGAGAAGGATGAGATCAACGAGAAGAAGGATGGTTTATTTGATCAGGTAGGAAAGACTGCTTCCAATAGTTGGTCAAAAACCAAAACTGCTTTGAGTCCCAAAAATCTCAATCCGGCGAGGTTCTTTACAACTTCTTCGAAATCATCGGTGAAAACGACGCCAGTGAACGAGAAGAAGCCTGGCTTCTGGAGCAAACTTCTCAGTCCATGGCCAGAAGAGGAACCTGAGCAGACAACGGTAACAGATTTCCTGCGTCAGCCTCGTGTTGGTCGCTAAATGTGTCTGGTCGTGACGCTGATGCGGTGTCACGGTTCGGGTAGGGCGTTCGCCGGGGTTGAAAATGTCACAATCTCGGTCAACTCAGGCGTTCATTCGTCTAACACGCACTCGCTGTGAAAACTTTTTTGAGAGTTGTGGTTCTACAAACGCACCCGCGCGAGCTCTGTCACGTGGGTCCTTTGGTTGTGGCCGAGCAATTTTCAAGTCTGCAGTCGGGACTAGCCGCAGATCCTGTCTGAGATCATCTCTATGCGGCAGGGACCCACTTCGTCCGGTATTCTCGCCGGATTTGGCTTTGAAGTTGTGGGCGTCCTTTGATTTGCATCGAATCAGCATCCCACTCTAAACGCGTGTTTGGGTTGCGCTGCGCAATCACACCCAGCAGGATTGTTTCAGTCATTGGCCCCGCTAGCCCAAAGTTGGATTCACTTTGCGGAATCTTTCCTTCGACTGCATCGAACCATTCTTTGTAATTGTCTTGGTCTCTAGCGCGCGGCAGGGTGATTTCCGGCCACTCAAAGCCATCGATCTTGTGGGATGTTTTAAGAACCCAGTTGTTGCGA
>JAPOKD010000101.1 GCA_029977825.1 Planctomycetota bacterium
CAACTTTCATACCAATTGGATTCTCGATTCCACGGAAGTACTCGATATGCGCGCCATCAATTGCCCGTGTTCGATCACCGATCCACGGATAGTGCGTACCAAGGTTGTACCACCCGCTGCCACTGATAGGCTGTCGAGTCAGTGCCTGCTCATAAGGCAGTAACAGGGCTTCATGAGAAGTGTAGAAATCAACCCGAGACAGGTCTGCACTGGGGACACCACCGATGGTTTCGATAAACCGAAGGGAGTCACTGATGCCCGCTACAAGTTGATGGTACTGTTGGGATTTCTTGGAATGTGTGACGAAGTCGAGTTCCCAGTTCTCAGGATGATGAATATCTGCAAAGCCTCCTTCTGCGAGAGCACGCAAGTAGTTCAGTGTTTGAGCTGATCGACTGTAGGCTTCCAGAAGTAATTCCGGACGATTCTTTCGATCTTCCGCTGTAAAGGGAAGCCGGTTGACGCAGTCGCCACGATAGGAGGGAAGGGTTACCCCATCACGAGTTTCACTGTGATTAGACCTTGGTTTTGCATATTGCCCTGCAATGCGGCCAACACGAATGACTGGTTTGTTCATTCCATAGACGAGCACCAGGCTCATCTGCAATAAAACTTTCAGCTTTTTTGCAATCGGATCAGCCCGGCAGGCCTGAAAGCTTTCGCTGCAGTCACCACCCTGGAGAAGAAATGCTCGTCCACTTGCTGCGATTGCCAGCTGACTCTTGAGCCTTTCCACTTCCCAGCTGGTGACGAGCGGTGGACGTTCTGATAGTTCATCCACGACGGCACCAAGGTCATCGTGATTTTCATATCGCGGCTGTTGCGCAGCCGTGCGTTTCTTCCATGAGTTGGGTTTCCAGTCACGCATGTGGGTTTTCTACGGATGAAATGGTCAATCTGAATTTGAACTCAAAAGTTGTCAGCTCAGACCTGCAATCCGTCTGAAGTACTCATTTGCGTTTTCCTGCAACATGATCCGTAACTGGGCTGCCATCGCTCTTGGGAGGGAATGGTTAAAAGGAATCTATCTCGCAATCACGCAGGACCAAAGCCGGCCATGCGTCGCCAGGCACTCATTTGACCCATGTGCATCATGAAATGTCCACCGACGTAGAAGGCATGCATGGCACCGATAGTAGCGAACTTTTCACGCATGGCCTCGTTGGGATTCTGCTGTTCGAAAACTTCATCTTCCGCCTGCTCAAGCGCTGCAACGGCGGCACGATAATTGGTGAAAAGGTGAGTGTTTACTTCATCCATGGATGGGTAGATGGAGTTGTCTGGATCATCAACGCACACTGCATCCTTGGAGAAAAGTTTCTCGTATTCAGCAGATGGGTTGTAAGCAGAAGCATCACCGCCGAGCTCATCAATTACGCGAGCGGCGTAGAGGCTAAGGTGCCCGTAAATAAAAGCTGGATGGTTTGACTCTATGACTGTACCTTGCACCTCTGCGAAGCGTGCATACTTTTCAGCGGGGATGTCTTTGAGTAAACGCTCTGCATAGCCGAGTCCCAGTTTTGCAGAGGCGGCGATCATGGGTCCAATGTTTGGCATGAATTCAGTGAATGTCAGTGGAGGAATGGAAGAAGTCTGTGGGAATGCATAGTCTAGCGAATCAGCCGGAAATGTCAGACGTCGACATGGAAATCATGGCACGACCATCGCGGGTAACTTGAAGAGTCGACGCAGTTTCTGGTCAAAATCTGCTACCGTTGCTTCGTGTCCTTTCGCAGTCGCAAGATTTCTGGTTTCGTCTGAATCAACCCGATGATCGTAAAGCTCGCGAGCGACAATTCTGTTTTCGCGTTGATCAAACCATGCAACGTATCGGTGATTTTGGGTTCGGATTGAGCGCCCCATGTATCTGTTGCGAAATCGGTTGTACTGACTCAGTGCTGCTGATTCCGAATCCACGCGTTCTGAGCCATGATTGTGATGCAATATGTGAATCAGGCTTTCACCCTCCAAGTGGTCGGGCTTGGGAACCTGGGCGATATCGCAGAGCGTCGGGTACAGATCAACTAATTCTGACACGTGATCGGTGTGACGTGGTTTCAACAGGGGCGCAGAGATGATTAATGGAACACGGGTGGCGATTTCATAGTTGGTCATTTTCCCCCAGGCAGACTGCTCACCCAAATGCCAGCCATGATCAGACCAGAGGACAATCACCGCATTTTTGAAACGCGGTGACTGTTTCAAGCTGCCTAGTACCCGGCCAATCTGTGCGTCTACATAACTGATGCATGCGGCGTAGGCATGAATCAAATTGAGTTGTGTCTCGCGGGGAATCGTACCGTTGTTAGGAACGCCTCGATAACTTCGCAGTTCGTAACCGTTCCAGTCCCGTGCTTCTGCATGTTCAGGACGCAGTGGCATGGTCAGACCTGCTTTTCGCGCCGAGCCTACATACCCGTCTGAGTTGAACCATGCCATCAACGGTACACCAGCAGGGGGGCGTTGATTGGCAGCCAGCCATGAGTCATCGACCTGATATTGATCAAAGTAGGATTTGGGTGCGATAAATGGTAAATGGGGTCTCCGAAAACCAATGGCCAGAAAAAGAGGTTGGGAGTTCTGGTATTGCTTGATTGTGTCGATGACTTTGGTTGCCATGCGACCAGCGAACAGGTGGTCATCGTTTACATCAGGAGCCTGCATGACGGGACAGTCCAGGCGTTCAGCGATTACTGTTGGGGCAGAGGCATTTTGGATGTCTGTGACTTCAAGTATTTCCCCCTCGCGGCCAGGATGCGAGTCGGTTGACCAGTCGTCTGGACTGTCCCAACCATCGTGATAGATTTTGCCAAAGCTTTGCGTGTAGTAGCCGGATTTCTTTAGCCAGCGGGCGATCGAATCAATGTCAGGATGATTCGCACGGAAATTTTCTACGTCGCTGGCCTTGTTACTGAAAACTCCAATCGAGTCCGGTCTGAGTCCCAGCATGAGCGACAATCGTGAAGTGCCACACTTTGCGTATTGGCAATATGCTCGCTCAAAAACAACACCACTCTTCGCTATTGAATCGATGTTGGGACTTTGTATTTTTTGGTCACCATAGCACCCGAGCATCGGACGCAGGTCATCGATCGCAATCATGACAATGTCAGGATGCTTTCCAGACACCAGTTGCAAACCAACCGCCAGTTGAATGCAGAGCAGAGCGAGTGCTATGCATGGAAGGTGTGCGATGGTTCTCATTTTCAGCATCATTTGGTCAAAGGAGCCGCGACCAATTCATTGTCGCTGCGTGCAAAGATGACCCCGTTGGCAATCGCGGGGTGAGCCCATGTCACACCATTTCGCCGTGGAAGTTGCCGAAGTGTGGGTGCGAGTAACTTTGTTCTTGATGATTCTTTGAAGCCTTTGGGATTCAGGTTTGCAAAAATCAATTCACCTTGGTCATTCAGCATGATTTCGCGATCCCCGTCGCGCATTGTATGGATCGTAGCCCACCTCGCTTTAGGGACAGCAGTGGTGTCTTCCCAGATGCGGTCACCTGTTTTCAGGTCCAAGCACCTTAGTTCACCGTAGCTGTCGACACCATAAATGTACTCTCCTTTGATCAAGGGAGTACTGATCATGCAGTGCAGGGAATCCGTATTGCGTTCATTTCTGCCAATTCGTCGCCAGACCTGTTTGACCTCTGGTTTTTCGAGGTTCATCTCGATCAACATTGAACCATCATAAAATGACGAGACAAACAGATATTTCCCTGAGGTGACAGGAGTTGCGACTCCGATCGGCATATTTCTTGATTCCATCGGCAGTCTCCACAACGTCTTGCCGGTTGTGGGATCCAAGCCAGTCACGCTTTCACCTGTCCAGCATACAGCCACATCTTGTTGGCCCTGGCGGATCAGGATTGGCGCACTGTATCCAGCCAGTTCATCGATTGCCCGCCACTTTTCTTCACCAGTTTGCAGATCAAAGGCGATCACGCATGCGCCATCAGAGCCAGCAGCAATTTGAATTACCAGATTCTTGTAAATCAGTGGTGCAGCAGTGATGCCCCATATTGGCATTTTTACCTTGTATCTGCTCGCCAGTTGATGTTCCCAAAGAACTTTGCCGGAGGATGCATCAAGGCACTTAAAATCTCCCATCGCGCCTACCGAAATCGCCTTCCCATCGTGAATCGTGACAGCTGCTCGCGGGCCAGCTTTATAGCCAATGTTGTACTCGTCGTCGTTGTAATTGACTTTGTAGCTGTGTGCCCACATCTGGTTACCGCTCTCCGCATCAAAACAGAGGATGCGTTCGACTTGATTGTCCGATTCCCCGATACCTCGGTCTGTCACGTAGACCATGCCCTTCGCCACGGTAGGGCCACTGTATCCAGAGCCAATCGGGACAGACCACTTTCGGGGCAGTTCACCCTCGGGTAGTTCTTCCAACAGGTTTTTTTCATTGATTACGCCGTCACGATTGACTCCACGCCATTGTGGAAAATCATCAGCCAGTGCAAATGCGAAAGAAACACAAGACGAATAGATGAGGGTGGCGATGCAAACGGTAAGTTGATGCTGCAGGCAGTGATGGATCATTTGTATTCAGGCTTTCAGGTGAAAGTTGCATAGGTGGCGTGAGCGTGTGCCGGCAGAATCATCTTGCCAACTCGTGTGTGTAACACCGTCACATGCAATGTAGCGGTGACCGGTATCGATGTCGCTGCATGAAGCTTTTGCGGTCTCGGGAGTGCTGTTTGATCCAGACCGCATGATCAATCGTTACAAAGACGGGAAATTGTATTCGGGATTCTTTGGGTCAAAATCTGCATCCGTGAGACCAACGTTGGTCTTCACATCATGGTAGGTGTACGATTCAAGCAACTTTGGCTCGCCATCCGGTTGGTCAGGCCATCCAAAGGCCCGGTAGCCAAGGATCAGCTGGCGTTCCGGGTCGAGGGTGATTTCGGCCAAGGAGAAGTCGTCTTCCATGTTGGATGGTTTGCTGCGTCTGATTTGGATCACCTTCGTGAGCGTGTCATCCAGTTTCTGATTGTCGATGATGTTGACGCTAATGTCCGGGTTGTTTCGGTCCTTTTCGCCACGTTCAATCAGTTTGTCGATCAGTTTCATGATACCAATCTCGCTTATGGGATACCGTTGTCCCTGCATAGCAAGGAAGCCTGTTGGGTCGAGCCACAGGGTTTTCAATCCGAGTAACAGGCCTGCTTCATGGACAGCCATCGTCCCATCAAAGAGGTCAGCTCCCCAGATGACTTCACGTCCCTTCAGGTTTTGAGGTGAATTGAAGGCGAGATAGACCCGCATGGGAGCGTCATTGTTTTCGTTGCGACAACGCGTTTGTACCTTGATTTGAATTTCCGACTCAGGCGCCATCTTTCCGCTGGCGTCAAGTTCCTGTTTGACAAAACGAGCGGTGTAGTCATTCAGCGTGGTCGACAGATGTGTCTTTGCAGATTCTGCCATGTCGAGCACATCAGACATCGTGACCTTTGCATCGGATGTTTTGTCGGTGGCTGTGGGTGCAGCGTTGACGACCTCGTTGGGGGTGCGTTCAAGCGACTGGTAGTAGTAGTAACCGCCGACCATACCGACGACGAAGCAGATTGCGAAGATCTTCTTTTTTTTCGCAGGGTTCATAGTGTTGGCATCCATTCTGTCCATTTGACGATATGCATCAATAGAAAAGACCGCCGGCAAAATTTCCGGCGGCCTTTGTAATCATCAGTTAACGATACATTTCAAAAAATGTTTTTCGCTGGAAAGGGTCGTTTAGAACTGACCGGCAGGCAGGGCCTGCTGCGTCTGTTGCACTGCCGCACCGATCGCCTGAAGGATACCTTCGCCAATGTCGAAGGAGAACTTCTGGCCATTCTCAATGGATTCGGCCACGATACTCATGTCACCCTCATCAGGTGATCTGGTCAGGGCGTCAATCATGGCTGCCAAAGTGTCGTTGGACTCGATCGACTGAGCATACTTCAACATGGGCATCATGGTCATTTTCATTTGACCTACGGGACGATCTGCCGAAGTCTTCTTCTTGCCGGAGTCGATCAGGTCTTTCATCAAACCGTCGCTGTCTTTCCCAAACGCCAAGTACATGGACTGTTTGCCGGTTCCGATGTGGACAGATAGTTTGTCGCCGAACATGCGACGGGCCTCGTCCTGTGATGCTGGGATGTCAGCTTCGACCAAGTGCATCGTGACGCCATTGTATTCGCCGATATCGAATTTGAACTCGGGTGCACCTGGCTCATTTTCAACTTTGGATGCAACTTCTTTCGCGATTGCAGCAACTTCGCTTCCATCAGCAACAAATGCACCGAAGACAAACTTGAATCCGTCTTCTTCATCAGCCAAAAGCAACGCACCGAGATCACTCTTTCCTTCTGATGCAGACTTGACTGAGAGTTCAACAACACGGTCAACCAAAGCATTGATGTCATCGCGTTGGCTGTCAGTAAGGCCACTTTGACTGTCCAAAGCGGTGCGGACAGCACCCAGTGAAGCTTCCATGCTGGCTTTAGCGTCATCGATTGCTTCTGGGCTGATAGAAGCAGCTTGGTGCAGGTACGCAGCAGCGTCTTTACGGATCACAGATGCGAACTGAGACGGGATAGCTTTCGTGCCATCGTACATCGTTGCCAACTTGCTACCAGCAACGGCTGTGTAGCTGCCACCGATGGATATTTTCTTTGCGGTTTGGTCAATATTGAAACCGAATTGCAATTGATCGGTATCTTCGATCAGCTGTTCAAGTTGCTTGATGGCGTTTTCAGCTGTTTCGCGACTGGCTTCCGCATCCGGACCATTTTGCAGTGCCATCGCCTGCTCAAAGCCCATTTTGAGTTGCATGGTCAGCATGCCCCGTGTTTCCGCAGGGATCTGCTGCATTCTCATTCGAACGGCGAAGTCGTATTTGTTTCCCATGCCTTCGAACAGGGCACTGGGATCTTCCGGGGCCAAAGCCAGAACGTCTTTGGCAGTGCCCATGACCGCCCAATCACCCTTTTGTTGGATGTGGACGACGTTGGCACCCACGATGATTCGTAGTGTGCCATCCTTTTCTTCATCGTACGGGCCTGTTTGAGCTTCCAATCGCTTCAGCACTGTCTTGATGTCGCTGGTCGGAAGCAAAGCGAGTGGCTGGGGCATCCCGTTGACCATAGGCACAACCACGCCAATCGGCCGGGTCATGTCCAATCCCTGAGTGAACGTACCTGCGAGCAGGCCGAACATGCCACCGGCTTGCGCCTGACCAGCGACTCCAGTGACGTAATTGATGTCTTGCGTCAGCTTGTTGACAGACCCAAGAGTCACAACAAGGACGGGCTCAGTGGATGCAGCATCGCTGTCCTGAGCGGTTGCTTGAGGCAACCATGTGGAGGGAGCCGACAGAAGGAGCCCCACGGCCATCGCGGAGGCCATCAAGCCGCGGCGAATCAAACGATTCGAGAACACCATTGTAAAAACCTTCCTCTGGGAAGCAGTGACTGGCGGAGCAAAGGAGCCCGCCGGGGTATTGGAATTTGACTGTTCGGGATTTCGAGCCAACGAACCGAAATTTGCGATCAAGACGAGCCACGATCACAAAACGCCTCGCACAAGCTCAGATACTACTATGTACCCATGAACCGTAGTCACGGTTTCGGAACTCTCGAAAAAAAGCCACTTTGATCTGGCGACAAGCAATCCGACTCGGGGCGCAGAAAGCCAAAGTGGGTGGCTAGTTTATCTAAATGCCGACGGATGACCGGCAAATTGAATCGCTCAATTACCGTTTGGCTCCATTTAGGGCCTAACGTCGATGGTGGATGTCGAAAAATACCTCTTGAGAAGGGTTTGGTACCCTATCTCTCTCGATACACGATCCGACCCTTCGTGAGGTCGTAGGGTGAAAGTTCTACCCGGACCTTATCGCCAGGGACGATGCGGATGAAGTGTTTCCGCATTCGGCCGGCAACGTGTGCCATGACTTCGCTGCCTGTTTCCAGTTGCACGCGAAATCGAGTATTTGCCAATGCTTGCGTGACGGTTCCTTCGACTTCGAAGGCCTCTTCTTTATTTCCCAAAACCCTACCTCAAATCAGGAATCGCTCTCGAAAGGTGAAACGGAATCACCGAGCCATCGGTTGTATCGATGTTCGAGAGAGTGGCGGTGACACTGTTCACATCGGAATGGTCAAGCGTGAGCCACAAGTTCAACAATGAGCACAATATGCGCTGCCCGCACAATGGTGCGGGACAATTTTTCTATTCCACCCCCCAAGAGGTGAAATAACGATGTCTTCTACAGCCTTGGCTCAAGCAACTCAGCAAAGCGATCAGGAAAACACAAACGAATTATCGTTTGCTGAACTGGACGCCGCGACGAGCACCTCGAAGACCTGGCTTCTTACGTTCTTTCATTCGCGAGTCACGCGTCAGGAACCCGCCTTCACGAAGTGTTTCATGAAGGGCTTCGTCCATGCTTACCAATGCACGGGCGAGGCCCATCCGTACGGCTCCGCTTTGGCCCGTCATGCCACCACCGGAAACACGAACCAGCACATCCACCTGATTGGTCTTCTCAACAGCTGTGAGTGTCGCAACGATCGCAGCCTGATGCTGATCATTCACGAAATAGTCCGCCATTGGCTTGCTGTTAACGGTGATCGTTCCATTTCCGGGGCGTACACGTACACGAGCAACGCTACTTTTTCGTCGGCCTGTGCCGAGTGCATCTCCGGAAATTTTGTCCTTTTTGACGGCGACCATAGGTTCAAATGCTGCTTAGGGGTGTGTTGTTGGGACTGCGTTTGACAAGCGTTCTATTTAGGAAACTTTCTTGCCAGTTCGCTGGAGTGTTTCAGGCTGTTGTGCGGTGTGGGGATGATCAGGACCCGTGTAGATCTTGAGTTTCTTGATCATCTGATACGCCAATTTGTTCTTCGGCAGCATCCGACGGACCGCGTGATAGATCAAATCTTCAGGTTTTCGCTCTTTACGATCGCCATAGCTCTCAAGGCGAAGCCCTGGATATCCGGTGTACCAAGTGTAGTGGCGATCATCCATCTTCTTGCCGGTCATGCCGACTTTCTCTGCGTTCACGACGACCACAAAGTCACCGCAATCAACGTGAGGAGTGTACGTAGGACGATGCTTGCCCATCAGGACGACAGCGATATCACTTGCCAATCGACCGAGGACCTCGTCGGAGGCGTCGACGACATACCACTGCTGCTCGACTTGGCCTTTCTTGGCCATGGTTGTTGGTTGGGCCACCACGGAATTAACTTATGGTTTGAATGGATCGGGATCGAAAACCGCTGTTGACGGAACTTTGCCGTAATGCGGGGAATCGAGGAATTTATCGAGCCTCGCCCTACTGGGCAAGGCCTTTCGGCACGATTCAGTGGGAAAACGGCTACAGATGGCCGTTAAGAGCCAAATTTTTTGCCTGAAGGACCTGAAGGGCCGGTCTTGGGCTGCCCTTGTTCCAAATCTTGGACGCTCAGATAAGCCGGTTGGGTCCAAACCGATCCAAGTACTTTTTCAATCGCAGCTTTTTGCTTGCGGATTCACTGGTCATGTATCTCACACTGCCGAAAATGGGTCGTTTGGGCCCCCATGCCCGATCGTATCGCCCCAGAACCCAGAAAATACCGTTGTAAGAGTTGGGGTCTCGCCCATCGAGTCCGTATTTGTTGTTCAACTCGATCATTACAGACAAGGCCTCACGCGGGCATTTTGTCCAGTTCAAGATCTTCTTTCCCCACAACATTCGCATGTAGTTGTGCATCACACCGGTTTCAACGATCTCACGTTGAGCAGCATTCCAGATCGGGTCTGCGGTCTGGGCGTGTTCGAATTCTGCAAGCGTGTAAAGGTAAGGGCGTTCATCGCTTGCGTGTTCGTGAAGGGTCTTTTGGGCCCAGTCTGGCAATGATTCGAACTTGTCATAGTTATGAGGCTGCCGGAAACTGAGATTGAACCCCATTTCACGCCACGTAAGTATCTGATCCAGGAATGCCTCAGCTGGTTCACTCGTGTTCCAAAACCCATGGTTTTTGCCATTAGCTGGCGATGCCTGGTCCGGCGTCCAACTTTCTTTTTCCAGCAATTGTCGGACGATATGGTGTGCTGAGATATGACCGAAGTGAAGGTGCGGGCTCAGGCCGGTTGTGATGCGTTCATCTGGATGATTTCGGTCAGTTCCGTACACCGTCAGATTGTTATTCAAAAAGTGATTCAATCGCGAATTCGCATCTGATGAACCACCGCTAACGGTGGTGCTGGCTTTCACCTGATGGTCAATGGGAAGAGCCTCAATCCCACCACCATCGAGAAAATAATCGAGTTCGGATGGTGGCCACTGGTCCAAAATCCGTTTCGGTAAAGTATCCAGACGCGGAAGTTCGACTCCCCGGAGTGGATCCTCTTTTGGCATATCCATCAGGTTGTCGAGGATGTTCTTCTGCATCCAACGTCGATAGCTATGGGCCACAGTGAAGGTGCGTTCTGGCGTGCGCAGGGGAATCACACCGTTGCTGTCAACGAGTTCGAGCCTTGCCGGTAAGCGATTGCGAGCCACGCGGATCATCGTTGGATGAAAAAAACAGGGATACTCGTCAGTGACAATCGTGCATGCTTTCGTTGCCAATTCATGTAACAGGGGCGATGCTGTTCCGGATTCTGTTTCGATGAACGGAAAATAGGTAACAGGTCGCTTGCTGAATGACTTCTCGTTGTCTCTCATCCCCTCAATCACGAATCGATGCAGCCGATCACTCGCCCAGCGATAACGCAAACGCAGTGGCTCGAAAACAATCAGTGGTTTGCCAAATTGGCGAGCACGGTCAACGGCGTGCTGCAGAGCAAAGTTGTCGTTGAGACGCCGAAACGCGGTCATCCAGTAAAGAACGTACTCGCCATCCTCCCGCACGGGATGGTCGTTGGCGTGTGTGTGTCGTATCGAAGGAATCGCCATCGGTCATTCAGATTGTGCAAGTGATGGGGTGAGCTTGATCGCAGGGCTCAAGTCCAGGAATTATCGCAGCGCTCAAGTCCCGGAATGAAGGGTTTCATACTTCGAAATCATGACGTTGGAGTTGAAAACGGCCGATCCTGCGAATCCTGCCCAGGTGATCAGTGGCATCTTTCAGGGATGTGTCGCACTCGGGCAGCATGTGCTTGCAACAATCAGAAGCCGCTTTGGTTTACCCGGAATTTGGCTTTACCTGCTTGGTCCCAAGGCGGAAGCCAGACAGATTACCCACCCCTTCTTGAACGTACACCTTCGAAGTACTTATCCGAAACCGTATCATTTTACGGAAACCGGAGCATTGTACGGACACGGATAGCGGCTACGGTATTTAGCGTGACGGTGACTTGGCAGAAGCGTCCCTAGAATTAATCGGGATATACACAGACACCTGGGGTGGTTCTCACACGGTCGATGAAGCCTCTTGGGCAGATGGGTACGGTGGTCTGTTTCATATTTCTCAGTTTGACAAAAACAAGAGCTTGCGCAATGATTGGTAAACAGTGAACGCGGATCAATGCCGACCTGGCTATGACTGATTCATCCTAGATCGGAGGTTGGGGGTTAAAACCGGAGCGGAGC
>JAPOKD010000684.1 GCA_029977825.1 Planctomycetota bacterium
GCGAGAGCAGTTGTTTCAATTTTGAGAGCTTCACCCCCACTGCCAACGACCGAAACGGTTGCCCCCTCAAGCGATCCATCACTGGCTTGCAGCCCAGCCAGTTTATCAAGCATGTGTTCTTCTCCGTCACTGTCTCCGGCAAGAGAGAAAACATTTGCGGCTAATGCCATCACGTAAGTGTTATTAGTGGTTTCTGCCGTGTTTCGAATCCAGGCGACTTCAGTCGACAAGTCGGCATCAACACTGGCTTTCAACAATGCCCAAGTGTTGTACGTGAAGGCCACATCGGGGTCTGCCAACCACGTGTGCAGCGTGTTCGTTTTCCGGTCGAAACCACCCTTACCGTCACGCTGGTTCAGTAACCACTCGCGAGTCCGTTGCAGCATGGCAGAATCAACATGACGCACCTCGGCCATGTCAGTGAATTCCATCAAACCGTAAGCGGTCAGTGCATCGTGTCCCGGATCGTTGCCAAACCATTCAAAGCCACCGCTTTTGCACTCGTATCCTATCAGCCGTTGATAGCCTTTTTCCAACATATCTGCACTGCGTTGTATCAAACTTGGATCAACCCCCTGATGCGACATGAAGTATTGCTGAGCCATGACCAACGGATAAGTGGATGAACTTGTCTGCTCAAAACACCCGTAGGGTTCGCGGATCAATCTTTCCAGTGCCTCATTCATGCTGGCCAACGGTGTTGGGTAAATGACAACACGAGTGCTGAGGCTACCCTGAACCAATGACGGGGGAATTACCATTTCATGCGTTACGCTATTCGCTCCGTCAATTAATCCCCCAAAACCAGATTCCACGGGAAAGCCCAACGGTTTGACAGCGATATTACGAGTCACGCGATCGTTGTAGCCAGCGATATTGGCATCAAGAACCAACTCAGCGTTACCCGGCTTTTTAAAGGGAGCCAGTCTGAATAACTTTCGCAGGCGTTGCTGCGAGTCGAGCGAAAAAGTGGCGGACGCATTTTTGCTCACTTCTGGAATCGTCGATTCGACCGTGAATTCACCGTTCATCAAGCTGCGATGCGTTGCGTTCACCAGCCCTACTGGAATCCGCACTTGGTCACCTGTGGAAACCTCCAATGGCAATTTGGGTTCCAGATAGAACGGTTGAACGGATTCAATGATTGCAGAAGTCTGACCGAGCGATCCGTTTTCCGCAAATGCGTCAGCCGACGCACGAAAACTGGTAACAGCATCGTTCAATGCGAATTCAACACTTGCCTTACCATCTTCGTCGGTTTTGACACCTGCATGCCAATAAAGAGTTTCCGTAAAATCCACTCGGTCTCCAACCGCTCGGTCAGCACGAAGCTGATGAGCGTAAACACGCACTGCGACGAAATCTTCAGCCACCTCATCCAGAAAAAACCTGTCGCCCGCGACTCTGGCTGCCGCTTCCCCCTCCAGACGGCCTTCCAACGCCTGCAACAGAATATTTTCTTCAGCGGCGTTTCGCTTCATGGGCACCAACTCTCTTCCCGCAACTCGAATGTCCCTATCCCCATCCATCGCGAAATCCAAGTCAGCCCGGATTGCGTCATTTTCGGCGTTGTCTTCCTGCGGAAGTGCCTCGCTTTGCCCAACACCGGGTTGCGCTGCGGCGGCTGGCATGGGAACGTCATTGCCACGCTCCACCAACTTCCTGTCTGCCATCTCGAGTTCAAGGCCCTCATCCGCTACGATCCCGAAGCCTGACGGATCAAATCTGCCATCTTTTGCGATCGAAAGACCACGTATGGTTTGCAGACGCATGGCGAATGCACGTCGTGCAACGTCGCCGTGCTTCGCGAGGAAATCTTCAAACCTGACATAGCAAAACCGTCGCCATCCTTGCGTGCCAAGCAGCAAATCGACGGCGAGATCCGATTCTTTGTTATTCGGATCAAAGTAAATTTGCGCATCCGCCAAGTCGTTCACCTCGCCCTCAAGCAAGACCATCACTGGCAACCGCGGAGGCTGGTCACGGGTTTCCACCATCTCCAAAACACTGTCATCCGTGACCGTCAGGCCGACCACAGCAGAAACCGGTTTTCCCCCTGCATCCGTTGTCAGAATGTCAAACTTTGCCAACCCGCCAGGCGTATATTGCTTTGCATTTGGTGTGATTTTAATTTGCACGGTTTCGACCGATTGCCTGAAGATCAGTCTTTCAGCTAATGGCTTTCCGTTTTCATCCCACACCGTCGCCACCAGTACACCGGAAGCAGAATCAGGAGGAGTGAATCTGGCCTCAGACAAACCGTTACTCACATCAACAAATTTCAACTTGGCGACTTCACTCTCTCGTTGCCGCAACGTCACTGAAAACGACTTGGTGTCACTGGTACCAGCCTTGATGACCACGGGTTCGCCAGCAGGGTAAACGTCTTTCACGGACTGAAGGACCGCGCCCATTTTCACCGGGGGAAGTGGAAAAACAGTATCGATACCGGATGGCTGCGTGATCTTCAGGAAATACTTTTCGCTGGCTTGGGGTGTCAATCGAAAACGGCCGCGTCCCTCATGTTGACCCTCAAATCGGGCAACTTCATTGCCCTCGTCGTCGATCACGATCCCAGCCAGATCCGCCGGCTTCCTAGCTGGCGTAAAAGCTTCGAAGTAAACTCGATTTGGAAGGCCCGCAATCAGATCGCCGCCTTCGGGATACAACTCCAAGTCAACCGTCTGTAGCAGGATCGGGATGGTCTTACTGGCCGTTTCCACAACGCCCCCATCCTTGATCACCATGGCCAAAGTTCCCTCGCCACGCTCAATTTTCGCGGGGAGCGCGAAGCGGGCGACACAGTTACCCTTTTCGTCCACCACTGCTGACCCCTGAAACACTTCTTTGCCATCAACTCGGGCAATCACAGCGACAGTTGCACCTTTTGGAATCCCTCCTTCGGCTCGTTCCACCGAAAGCATTGCAGCAACCTCATCACCGGCCCCATAGCCGTCACGCAGGAAGGTGATCTGCGACTTTAACCGCGGAGCGCGGTAAGCACGAATCTCAAACTTGCGTTCAGCAGGCGTGTATCCCGACGCAGGATAAGTCACATGGACGGTATATTCGCCACCTGCCTGCTCATCAGGAACCGTCCACTGCAGTCCAAAGACACTTTCCTGCGCTGTCGCCCAACCGGACGCGACGGAGTCGCCCTTGGGTCCTTTGATGTTGAATGCCGCCTGCAAGAGTGAGTTGTCTGGCAATGGCTTGCGCGTCTTGTGATGCAGCACGACGCCGCGGAGGTACATCGTTTCGCCGGGCCTGTAAATCGGCTTATCGGTACTGAGATAGGTCATGTACCGATCAGCCCCACCAAGGTCGCTCGTCGTCACTGTTTCGGAATCGCGAGGCTCATTGGCATACAATGTTACAATCACAAGCACGGCCGCTAAAAAGCAGCCCAGAACGGAGAGGAATCGATTCATGTTTTTCGCCTGATGGCCAGATGGGTGGTGGTAGCATGCAGCTGTATTCTCGCAATCTATACGACCCCAAGACTGCGTAATTAGGCTCTATTTCAGAAAAAATGTCCTCCGGATCAGGTACTTTTGCTCGCGAGAATGAAAATGGGGCGGATATCCCGGAAAACGTCACCCCAGAACTAACGCCACCCGACGACACGTTCACACCTCAGCCTAAATTGGAAGGTCTCCGCTCGATCAGAGCGATGCGACAGCTGCACAAACTCAAAGGTGCGATGCTGGGCATCTCACTCAGGCTTGAGACACACCCCAAAGCAAAGCAGCAAACAACAGGCAAGACATGGCCCCCC
>JAPOKD010000030.1 GCA_029977825.1 Planctomycetota bacterium
ACCAGCACCTATTTCCTCGATACATTTGGAAGAGCTCCCCGCGAGACTGTTTGTGACTGTGAGGCGTCAACAGATCCTTCGCTGTCACAGGCACTGCACCTGTTAAATGGCAGTGCAACAAGCGGGAAGATCACTCAGGGCAAGGTGGTCACGGAGTTACTCAAGGATGATGCGCCGGTTCAAGACGCGCTCGATCGTTTATACGTTCGGTGTCTATCACGGTATCCAACGGAGATGGAACGCAAGGAATTGCTTAGTGCGGTCGAGCAGGCTCCGAGTCCCAGTGTGGGCCTTGAGGATGTGTTCTGGGCCGTGTTGAACAGCCGGGAATTTGTGTTCAATCACTGATTTTCGGTTACATGGGCCGCAGTGCCGGTGAAGCGGTGTTGCAGCAAACGAAAACGAGTGATCGTCAAACCTGAATCATCGATTAAATGACCCCGTAGCTTGCTGCGGGTGCATGGTCATTCTTGTGTTGCCGGTCCCAATTTTTTCGCAGTTATCAGGGTCCGCTGGTAATTATTGGCTTCTGGAAACTGTGCAATCAAAACCTTCAAAGCATCGAAATGAACATCCGATTATTTCTGAGTTTGGGTCTGCTCTGTCTTCATGTGTTGCCGCTATGCGGGCAGGAGAAAAAACAGGAGCAGGCCAGTCCGAATTTTATGGACCACGTGTTGCCGATTTTCCGCGAGCACTGTTTGCAATGTCACAATGCGAATGATGCTGAAGCAGGTCTGGCCATCGACAGTTACGCAGCTTTGATGGAGGGAGGGGGCAGTGGAGATGCCGTTGCTTCCGGTGATGCGTCGGCGAGCAAGCTTTATCTCGTGATGACTCATGAGGAAGAGCCAACGATGCCACCGAACCAGGAGCCTATTTCAAAGGAAAAACTGGACATCATCAAGCGTTGGATTGATGGTGGTTTATTAGAGAACAGCGGTAGTAAGGCCAAGAAACGCAAAGGCCCGTCGTTGAGCTTCACAGCAATGGAAGGTGGCAAACCCTCCGAGATTGTCATGCCAGAGAGTTTGTGGCGCGTGCCAGTTGTGGTCTCCGGAAGGGCTGCTGCTGCTTCGGCGCTAGCCGCTAGCCCATGGGCGCCTCTGGTCGCAGTCGCTGGGCAAAAGCAAGTGGCACTTTATCACACGGAAACAGGTCAGCTCGAGGGCATCATTCCATTCCCCGAAGGAATCCCTCAAGTGCTGACTTTCAGTGTTGATGGTGGATATCTGCTCGTTGCAGGGGGAACACATTCTTCCAAGGGAGTGGCGTCTGTTTACAACGTGAAGACTGGTGAGCGGGTGATTAGCGTTGGCGATGAACTGGACACGGTATTCGGTGCAGATGTCAATGATAATCTCAGCAAGATCGCGCTTGGTGGGCCCCAGAAAATGGTGCGTCTATTCGACACGGCTTCTGGCGAATTGCTGTTTGATCTCAAAAAACACACTGACTGGGTTTACACAGTCGACTTCAGCCCTGACGGAGTTCTCGTTGCTTCGGGAGACCGTTCAGGTGGCCTTCATGTCTGGGAAGCAGACACCGGTCGTGTTTACTTGGATTTGGTAGGGCACAAAGGTGCCATTCGCGGACTGTCTTGGAGAGCTGACTCGAATGTTTTAGTGAGTGCCAGCGAGGACGGGACCGTCAAGTTGTGGGAAATGAACAATGGTAAACAACTGAAAAGCTTCAATGCCCATGGTGGAGGTGCAACAGGTGTAGTGATGGCCAGAGACGGCCGAATGGTAACCTCGGGCAAGGACAAGACGGTCAAGCTATGGAATGCAGACGGAGGTGCGATTGCAACCATGCCGGCGTTTGCGGAACCTGCGTTGGAAGCTGTAATTACTCATGATGGCTCGCGCGTCATTGGTGGTGACTGGGCGGGACGCACAGTGATGTGGGAGGTAGCCGACCCCAAGAAGTTTGTTGAACTCCGAGCAAATCCCCCACGCCTCGAAGAGTACAAGTCATCGGTAGCTGAGCAAATCGCGAAGCTGAACGCTGCTGTTGCTGCCGCCGCTGCCGCCGAGGCCGCTCAGGCGAAGCTCGTTGATACAGGGAAGGCAGCTCATGCCGGGTTGACCGCGAAACTGGGTGAAACGAAGGCTGCACTCGTGAAAGCCAATGCCGACAAAGTTTCGAGTGAAAAGGTCATGGCGGATCTGCAGGCACAGAAATTAGCTGCCGACAAAACGCTGGCGACCACCAAAGCATCGATGGCGGCATCAGAGAAACAGATCAACGATGCCCAGAATGTGATCAAGGCGCAACAGGCACTCGTTGCACAGGCGATCGCCCGCCGTGATAAAGCAGGGGCTGATAAGGTCGCGGTGGAGGGACAGCTCGCGAAAGTCAAGACACAGAACGAGCAATTGAAGGTCGCTGCGGTGGCTTCACTGTCACAACTGGCAACGCGAGATGTTGAACTCGCAGCGATGAGGCAGGCCGCGAAGAATGCGGAGGATGCTGCCGAGGTGTCGCGAAAAGAGGCAGAGACCACCATTTCGCAGCTCAGCTTGAAAAGTGCTGAACTTGGGAAAACGATCGTTTCGCTACAGAAGGAAGTTGCGGCCGCAACCGAGCAACAGAAGAAGGCCGCTGCCGCTGAAACAGCTGCGGTAGCTAAGGCTGGCGCTGCAACCAAGGTGGTAGTTTCCGCGACCGAAGCAGTGGCGAACGCAAAACAACAACTGGCTGCAGCGAAAGATGACGCAGCGAAGAAAGTTGCCTCAGATCTTGTCGCCAAGTTGGAAGCTGAATTGGCTAAAGCAAATGCCCAGGCAGTTGAGGCGGAAAAGCTTGCCGCTGATCAGAAAACTGCTAATGCAAATGCGACGAAAGCGGTTGCTGCATCAAATGCCAAGCTGGTCGCTGTCTCTGCTGAGCAGGCCGCTTTGAACGGCAAGATCGAACCGTTCAAGAAACAACTGGCGGCACACATGGCCGCTAAAAGTGCTGCTACCAAACAAATGGAAGCGTACGACGTACAACTTGCGCAAGTTGCGGCTGAGTTGTCAGCTGCCAAAAAAGCCAAGAACGAAGCAGTTCAAAAAATGGCTTTGCTGGTCAAAGAAATGTCCAAGTTGACATCGCAGCAACAGGCAGCCGTAGCAGCCATTGCCAGCGAAGAGGCGGCAAGGAAGGCAGGCGAAGCAAAGATTGCTGAAACGACTGTCGCGCTCAACGCAGAGAAGCCGAAGCTGGATGCCAGCAAAAAACTCGTGGAGCAGACAGCAGCTAGCCTTGTTGCGGTTATGGCAAAGTTGAAAACGCAGCCCGCGGTTGTTGCCAAGCACGTTGCCGCCATCAAACAGTCAACAGCAGCAGTGCCGGCTTTGGAAAAGCAGCTCGCGGCGGCGAAGAAGACTATGGATGATGCGATGGCAGGACTTGTTACCATGCAGACAGCAACGACCGCGGCACGCAAGAATCTTGCCGACGAGACGGCTGTGCTTCAGGGGATTGAGTCTGAATTGGTAGCCTTCAAACAAGAAGGTGTAAGGTTAGCTGCTGAGCTGGAAGCAACTGCGGCGACCGCGACCGCGAAGAGAAAGGCGCTGGAACCTGTGCAGGCGAGTCTTACGGGAATTGAGACTGCAATGGCAGCACGTGAGGCTCAGCTCAAGCAAATGTCTGAAGCGATGGCAAAGTTGAAGGCCGAGTTGGAGAGCTTGAACAAGGCACAGACCGCGGATCAGGGTAAGCTTGGTGAAGGGCGTTCCAAACTCAACGAGCTGGAAGAAGCCGCAGAGCAGGCTGAGGCGGCGGCTCAGGAAACGAAAGACAAGGCTGAGTTTTTCCGGTCGGTCTACGGTGCGTGATGCGATGCCCAGCTCGTGACCAAGCCTCACAAGCGGGACGGACCGTGCGACCCCATTCGAGAGATTGGGAGACGGGCGCCTGTCGAGGAGGCTTCCAATCTCCCCGACGCGGAGAGCGGTCGATTTTGTAGGACGCGGGTTTGTCTGCATTGCTGCTGAGCGGTTTCGTGGCTGATAAGATGTCAATTTCGTTGATGATTGCTTTGGATAGCGGTCAGCCGCACCTTTTCGCACCAGAATCCGCTGGCTCACAGTTTGGGCCGATCTTAACGATTGGTTGCGGTTTTTGCGCTGTTTCTGAGCGTTGACGGTGAAATCGGCTCCCTTGTTCCATGCTTTTGCTGTCACTAGTTGCGGTGTTTGCGTAAACTGTAGGGACGTGGATCTTTCAGGAAATAGCTCTGCTTTGAATCAGCCCAGGGTGGTGTTTCCTGCGTATAACGGGCGTGTCAGGTCCCTTCTTTTCTCCTCTCAGCCAGACGCATGCGATTCTTGTCTCACCATCGCAGATTCGAGCGGAAAACGCGTTTGTCGCGGGGAGGGAGAAAATATGGACATTCCAAGGATGATTCTCCGAATCGATTCTGGTGTTTTGTTCATGAGTTAGTTTTGCCGATCGCCTTGCTGGGGTTCTGGTTTGCTGCAGGTGTTGCTGACGCACAACCCCCGGGAACGACACCTACCCGGGATGTATTTTCTCAGCAGCAGGATGGAGTTGATTCGAGTGGTTTGCCCATTCGCGCTTTCATGTTCTTAAGTGAGTCGGACAACGTCGTGCTGATGCCCGGTTTGTCATGGGAGGAATTCGAGCGACTATCGAACCCGGACTCGGTAGTAGATTCGAATCAGCAGCTGTTCAGTTTCCGGTCGCTTGCGATCAAGGGTAGGGTCGATGGAGAGCGATTTGAGGGGGAAGTGGCGCTGAGTATTCTGGTTGCACCCAGTCAGGGGCAGTGGGTACGCATCCCTTTGCAAATGGGGAATTTTCATCGCTTGAAACCACCCGACGTTACAGGGATCGAAAACTACTTCATGACACTCACCCCTGATGGTAGTGGGCATCTCTTGTTGGTGAAAACTGATGAGCAAAAGGAAGTGAAATTGCGGATGGAAGTGTCTGCACGCGTAGTGGCAAGTTCGGTCACAAAGCAACTTGATTTCAAGTTGCCCCTTTCACAGTCAACAGTTGATTTGACGGTAGGAACCGTTGGAGTTGAAGGTGAGATTCGTGGGCGGGGCGATGAGGTTTTGGAGAAGAAAACGGTGTCCGGGAAGGGCACGAATTTCCAGATTGAGAGTGGGGGCGGCAATTATTCATTGCGTTGGGGAAGTTCTTCCCGTACGAAAGATGCTACCGCTCTGCTGGAGGTTGAAAGCCGTATCAATGTTCGATGGGACTCACCTCAGGATCCACTGATTGCTGATTTCCTGGTGACGATCGAGAACGTTCGTGGATCGATAGATGCACTCCAACTACGCTTGCCGCCTGGCGCGGTTGTACTTGACTCGCTGCGATTGGGTGACAGTGGTCTGACAATTGACTTGGGTGAGCCCGTGAAGGGTAGAGCCGAAGAAATTCGTGATGTCATTATTCCCGAGGCAGAACGGGGTTCGCGTATTGATCTCGGTTTTGAATTGCAATTGCCAAATGATAATGCTTCTGAATCCAATCCACTTGATTTTCAGGTAGCTGAGGTCGTTGGGTCGGTGCGACACAAGGGCGTGATTGCGGTCGAGACGGGTAGCGATTACAGGTTGCGATGGCTACGTAGCCCGTGGGTCGATCGGGTGATTGGTGAATCGAGTGAAGATGCAGCCAATTCGGGTCGTACATACGAGTTCAGGTTTGAGCGTGCTTCGTTCGAACTGCCGCTTTATCTTGGGGAAAAGGGGCGGCAACTGCGAATGACAAGCAGTTCCATCCTCGACGTTTATGACTCTGCCGCCAATCTTGACATGACCATTTCGATCAACGGTCAAGTTTCAAAGGGGCTTCTGCAATTCAATGATGCGGGGTGGCAGATTAGAGAGATTCAGGATTCCGAGACTGGAGAGTTGCTGGATCTGTTTGAAGATGATGATCGTTTCTTGAATATGAGAAACGTCGGAAATGGTGATCTGTCCCAAATCAGAATCCTGGCAGAATTGCAATTGAAGCCAGAAAACGGAGATGTCGGGTTCGACCTGCCTACGGTGACTGATGTTGATGGTGCTGCGAGAGTTCAGAAGGCTACGCTTGACATCAAGAGTACTGGGCGTTCGATGTTGGTCGTTGATCTTGCGGCCTCGGTGGGATTGACGCGAGGGATTGTTGACGGGGATAACGTGTCTGTGACCAAATCACCCACGGTTCGTTATCAGATTCAGACACAGGAAAAGCTTCCCAAGGTGGTAGGTGCATTAGTCGCCCAACCACCTCGGATCAGTCTCGCAAGCGAGGCTGTGATCGAGTTGTCAGGAAATCAGCTGAGAACAGATGTGGGTTGGACGGTGACCTCCTCGCTGGACTTGGAAGGAAGCTTGTTGGTCCGTATTCCAAAGGCCAGCAGTCCTGCCACGCTGAACGAAAACGGGGATTCGATCGCTTCCTCGGTACAACAGGCTGGAAACGAGGACAACCCTACACCGAATGAGTCCGGGAACAATTCTGGAGGGTCCAGAGAGGCGGTTGATGCGAATCCCGAAGAGCCTTGGGTGGTGAGTGTAAATGGAACGCCGGCAAAGCTTAAATACGTTGATGGTGATCGTTATGAGTTGATATCAGAGCGGCTCGCCATGAATACGATGGACATTACCTGGCGTCGCGTACAGGATTTGAATGCTGCTGTTGGTGATGGTTCTGTTCTTTCCGTACCTCTACCAAGTCCTGGTGTTCTTGACGTCACGATTCGCGGGAGCATGGGCGTTACTTTGAGGGGCGATCAGAGCTTTGATCTGGTTTCGGCAGATCGCCAGAGACAGAAACGTCTTGATTTAGTGACTTTTCCGCGTGATCCTGTGCGACTTAAGCTGCTGTCACGCTTGACCAGTCAAGAAGAATTAACGGTACAGAAGACCGTCCTACGGACCGTTGTCGGCAGAAAGCTTCGTCACGAAAGTGTTTATGCCAAGGTGCAGGGTGGAGGTCGTTTTCAGGTTGGTTTACCGCCGGATGTTGCTGATGTTTCTGTTCAAGCTTTTATTGATGGGAAAAGACGGACAGTTCGACGTGAAGAGAATACTCTGGTTGTGTTACTGCCAAATGACAGTGAAACTCATGTAGTCGATCTGCAGGTTTGGATTGCGCGACCAACACCTGCCTCGTTCTCAAATATTGAACCGTTGCTTCGATTGCCGTTTGGTGTTGGGCGCGTTTATTGGCAGATTGTCGCACCGTCAGATGGGCATGTTCTGTGGGCATCACCAACTTTGGGAAGGAGTATGAGTTGGCGTTTTGATCGATGGAAGCTTTATCGCCAGCCCAGTCACGATGATGTCCGACTTCTTCGACTCGTCGATGCGACTTCAAGCTCAATCCCGCCGGGTAACCGATACTTGTATATCGGATCCGACCTGCGTTCATTCGAGGTTGTTATTGTTTCACGCGTCGTACTGTGGGTGCTGATCGGTTCAGTTGTATTGCTTGCTGCTGTTGTGTTGACCAATTTTCCCAAATCACGTCATCCATTGACTGCGGTGGTGCTTGCGGTCATGTTTGGCGGGCTACTTGCGATCGCGCCCGATGCGGCAGTACTGGCGGGCCAGTTTGGAATCATTGCCCTGGTGCTGGTTGTTGTAATGATCGCTGTACGCGTGTTGATTTCGCCCGCCAGGAATGGACGTGTCTTCAGTTCGTCTGTTACCGCAAGCGATCAACCTCGCCCACCATCGACCCGGTCGTTGGTTCCGGCAATGGCAGAAGATCCGGGCGTCACAGCGACACAGGCATTGCCAGAGCCGGCGCCAACTGAGGTGACGATGTGAGCCATATTCCACGCTGCCAAGACAGAGACCGGCGTGATTCAGAATGGCAACTGAAGACCGGAATTCTTTGTGAGAATCATGTTCGTGTTGTGATGAAACGTTTTCGTTTTGTCTTGATTTTTGTGTGCTTCTTGGCGTGGGATGGGCTTTTCGACTGGTCGACAACATCAGTCTTGGCTCAGGACGCGGGTGAATCGCAGGGAGTTGAGGAAGCCGTTGGGGAGGTTCAACAAGAAGGTGGTGATGATACCGGTGCTTCGGCAGACGCTGATCAGGCCAATGCAAATGAGCGTTCAGAAAACCGCAGTTTGTGGATACCAGCTGTTCTTCCAGATGGTCGCCGCATCACACCGATTGGTATGTACCAGTCGCAGATGGATGAGTTGGTGCCAAAGAACTATCACCCTGTTTCGTTGGAACAACTCAATCTTGCAATCGCAAAGTGGACAGCCAGGGCGACCGATGATCAGACCAGCCGGCTCAAGGGGGCGGTTTATTGGGTCAGGGTTGTTGGTGATACTCTCGTCAGCGATAAGAGTATCCTGGATATTGAATCTGATCGGACCGACCAAGTCCGTCGGTCACTGGGAAAAATAAATCTGGCTATCGAACAGCCAAGGGGTTTTTCACCGGGAAACACAACAGTCCCGCGGATGGAATCAGAGTCTGATGGAAATGTTGTCGCAGTGTTTCGCGGTGATGAAATCTCCAGAGGTAGTTCGGAGATCCGGTACTCATGGAATATGCGAGGCACAAAGACTGCAAACGGATATGTCTTTGGCTTGAAGATCCCACGAGCTCCACAGGCCAAGTTCTACTTTTCCATGCCCTCGGGAACGTTACTACGAACTGATCAGGGAGTCTTGAGGCTCCTGTCAGAGCCACCGTTGGAAACAGGTGATGTTGCAGAGGCAAATGAACTTGCCGGCATGAACGATTCAAATTGGGAAGTCGGTGTGGATTGGTACGAGTTGGATGCAGGTGGACTGGATACGGTCACCCTTCATACGCAACTCCAACCATCCAACTCAGCACCCAAGAGCTTTGTCGTTCGACGCTCACAGATGCAGTACGAGGTAGATCGTCACGGTCTGAAGTGGGTATGCAAGATGGTCATTCAAGTTCCGGAGGCTTGGGAGTTCCCCGAATTATTTATTGGGGACGCCACCGTGACGAAGATCGAAGTTGATGGTGAATCACTTCAGTTTTCAAGCTCTGAAACAGCTGATGGGAACGGCTATTTGCAAGTGAAGGTGTTGGGTGACACGGTGAGTGAAACGGATAACTTGCTGGATGTGGTTGTCCGGGGGTACAGTGGTTGGGAAAGTGTAGAAGGTTGGTGTGAACTTCCCGTGCCTATTTGGGTTGGCGATACGGTCTCGCACGCAACGGTTGTAGATGAAGCTGTGTTGTCAGTGCGCGAGCCTTTGCGTGTCCTGAATTGGAAGTTGCCTGATCATTGGCAGCGGGTAAGTCAGAGTGCTGAGGGAGAGATCACTACCGTGACGGTGAGGGGACCGGCACTCACTTCCGACTTCGATGCTGATAAGTCCAAGCCCGAAAACCTGATGACGCGAAGCCAATGGTCACGGGTCCAACTTGCCAATCAGGCGATCTTCACCCAAAGCGATGCCGTGCTACAACTGAATGTCGTGGACGGCAGATTGCGAGGCAAAGCAAGGATAGAAATCAAAATTGATTCGGATCGAGTGGAGCCTGTCCGATTACTTGTCCAAGACGGTTGGCTATGTGAATCACTGACTCTCCAGCATTCAGGCCGGGTCATAGAGAACCCCAGGATTCGGACAAACCTGATACGGGCAACTAATCCGAGGGTCAGGACAGCAAGTAATACCGGTGAAATCATGTTTTGGCCGGAAAAACGGGATATCGATGACGGCACGATCGTGATTGAAGCAGAGGGAAGCTTGGCTGGGATTCTGAACTCAGACATAAAGAATAATAGGGGCGGCAATTTTGCTGGTAACACAGGGAAACCTGGGAGTCGTAAGCCAGATACGAATCGGGCAATGGCGACACGTGTACCTGCAAGTTGGTTCGTGAGATCGAAACAGGCACGTGGGACCGTCATTGCTGCTGTAACACCGCCCAAGGATCTGAACTGGAGTGGTGAAGTTGCATTGCAACGGGGTTCGTTTGATCCGGAGTCGTTGAGTGAGGAACAACAAGCGTTCTTTTCGGGATTGAGTTCTGAAACTCTTTGGTTTGAGCCCGCTTCAGGGCGTACACCGGAATTGCTGTTGTTGAAGCCAAGTGTCAGCTTCAATGCGGCAACATCTTTCGATGTGAGACGACTTGGCGATGAGGTTTTTGAGACTTTGGAGATTGAAATTCAATCAGATGGTTTGTTTCGGGAACGATTGCAAGTCCAGACCGGCAGCCTGGAAGGGCGTGGTGAATTTCTGTGGTCGATTCAGGATAGCCGTGATGGGTCCACGATTGGTTTGCCGGCATCGGATGTATCTGAAGTAGCTGGTGCATATTCGATTGACCTGTCGGAGAGAAATTTGCGAGGTCGGAAATTAATTGCACGACGGACCTATGAAACACCAACCTCGATAGAAATGCAGCTACCTATTGTCAGTGGGGCATCGTCGCAGAACGCCATAGCGACGATTGGTGAGGGGCTTCTGGTTAGCCAGAAACCACCGGACGTACAGCGGGTTCCGCAACGATCGTCCACGTGGACTTCAGAAGCACCAGTCGCAGATGATGAGCTTGCGAGTGAAGTGAACATTGCAGGTAACGAAAACAGCGATGTTGACGAGGTCACCGCCATCGATGGCAGCACCCGGCTCAGGTATGACGCCATACAGTCGTCAGCGATTACGGTTCGAAGATCGGACGTAAATCCGAGTGTTACTATCGTCTGGCGAGAACAGATTCGAGTCGAAGCATCCAGTCGTGGCACGGACCGAATCGAAGCAACCTATCTGGTCTCTCCTACTGCACCTTTGGTAATTTCGTATGAGCCTGAATTGCAGTTGGAATCGGTTCTCCGCGATAATAAGCCAGTCGATTTGATGTCGGTGCAGCGGAGGCCTTTAGTCCTTGAGCCAAGATCCGATACTGAGACAATTCAAGTTGTGTGGAATCGTAGTCAATACGGTCCAAGCTGGATGCGAGAGTGCAAGTTGCCCCTGATTGATGTGTCTGGAGCTGTGCTGAAATCAGAGTACCGCCTGGTGGCTGCTTCAGATACGTTTGCTCCGCTTGCCTTGATCAGGGGTGAGCAGGGGGGGCAGGGAATCGCAGCTGTGATTGCCATGCAACCCGGTGAATCAACCACTTTGGTGCGTCGAAACATCGCCTTGGCAATGGGTTGGCTTTTGGCTTTATTGACGTTTGCAGTTTGCTGGTTCATTGCAGAGCGATCGCCATCCTTGGTAGCTGGTGTTCTGATTGTCTTTACAGGCATTCTTTTCCTCTGGTGGCCCTGGAAATTGGCTGTGATCGGGTGGTTGATTGTTCCGGCGATTACTGCATCGCTTCTTGCCACCAGTCGTTCGTGGTTGTGGCGCGGTCAATCTGTTAGCGATTCGTCAAGAATAGCCGGTGGAACACCGAAAGCTGCAAGGGATATATCACATGATTTTTCGCTGGATACAGCAGCGAGAGTACTTGGGCTGTTGATCGCAATTTCACTCTTCTTTTCGGCCGTTGTTGTTGCGCAGGAAGAATCGCCAAAATCGCAGGAGAAGCAGCCTTCCGTTGGTGTTGGCACTGATGTCAACGTGCTAGTGCCGATGGACAAAAGCGGAAAACATCTGGGGTCGATGGTTTACATACCGGGTCAGGTGCATGCGCAGTTGTTTCAACGCGTGAATCGTGCTGAGCCAAAAGATGCTCGTATCGCCATCGCGGATTACAGGGTCAACATGCAGCCTGATCTCGTGCAAGCAGGTATGGTGGATGGGCTGAGCATCGAAGCGGATTATCTCATTCATCTGGAAGATGGTGAACAGGGGATTAATGTTGTCAGGATACCAATCCCCTTTGCATCGATTCGAACGGCGAAACTCTTGAGTGCTGTAAGTCGAGTCAGTAGCTTTTCACCGGACAAGGATGGTTGGACCATCGCCACGCTTCCAGCGGCTGGTTATGTACGGATTCGATTCTCACTCCTGCCTACCGTTTCCGTCGATGAACCTTGGGTGAAAATTTCTGCTGTTATTCCACCTGTTGCGTCTTCCCACCTCGTAGTCCAGTCAGAGCAGAATGTGAGTGCTCTGCGGGTTGCAGGTCGGTTGCTTGACGAGACAGAATTAAGACGATGGAAGGAAGATCTCGGGCCGACTCAGGAGTTGGCGATTGAGTTCAGAACATTGCAGACTGCGAAGATTGATGTCCCACGCACGCTTGGCAGGCGATATCGAGTAAATGCCGGACGTAGGCAGATTACTATTGAATGTGAGGTTGATCCACCCGGACTGATCGCCGAGGGTGAAACCTTTCAATTTGATATTCGTGATGCGGATATGCCGCGATTGACTTCCAGTGACTGGCGTCTCGAAGCTAGTGAGCTGAAGAGCTCAAACCGAAGGCAGATGATCCTCACATGCTTGACAGATAGCCCCGGTCCTATTGGCCTGCTTTGGACTTTGCCACCAACTGTTGTTGATGAGCAGAAGGGTGATTCTGGCGAAATACAGATTCCCGAGGTAACCGCGACCTTCGGTGAGAATAGTGATGCCTGGTTGGCGCTTTACAGCGATTCCAACTTGCAGTTCAATGCACTTGATGCAAGAACCAGTGATGCTTTCTCTGTAGATGACTTCAATAAAAGATGGCGAGGTTTTAACGAGAAAATCAACGATCGGTGTTATGTGATTTCAGGTGACTTACCAGCTCTGATATTGAGTGAACGGTCGAAACAGCCAACCACGGTAAGCCAGCAACACGACTTGAAAGTCCTGGGTGATCGTCTTGAGTTGACTTATCGTGCGACCCTGGTCCATGGCACTGATTTAGGCCAGCGGTATTCATTGCTGTTACCGGACAATCTGGAATTGTTGCAAGTGACTGTGAATGGTGAACCGCTGTCAAATGAACCGGTCGTGTTGGGTACGCAGGCAGAGATTCCGTTGCCTGTTCTGATTCAGGATGCGTCGAATGAATCGACTGAAACACAGATTGATGTAGTAGGGGTACGTCGCTTCTATTGGCGAGCAAACAATCGTTCGCAGAATTTTGTTCCGCCGCGTATCACCTTGACGCCAGAGATTGAAACTGTCGACCAGTATCTCATTTCGCATGATCGGTCGACAGAATTGTCGCCAATAGACATGCCTCTTCCCGATCTAACAGATCCCAATGGTGCATTCACCGAGGAGTCCTTGGCCGAGGGTTGGATCCCTGAGGCGTTTTGGGCCATACCGCCGGGCAGCAAAGTGAACGCGACCAGTTTGGGGGGGCGCTACCGTATTACAAAACGCAGTGATTCGTTCGATTGTGATCAGGAAATTGTATTGGATCGAGATGCTGGAATCTGGCAGATGGCAGTTCAAGTCAATTTCCTTTCACAGGCACTTCCTGATTTTATTGATGTGGAAATTCCGTCCAGATGGTGTGATCTGGATTCTTTGCGGGTTGAAAATTCAAGGCTTTGGACGCTTCAGTCATCTGTGGATCCGTCGCGACAGATTGTTCGTATTGCCCCTGATTTTAAAAATCCTGCCAATCGAAGTGTTGTCATTCGAGGTCAACTTGTGGGGGCGGATTCAGCAAGGGTGAGCGTGCCTTCGGTGCGCGTACTGGGTCGGGGTAAGCGACGCGTTGTGATCAATGTCCCCAGTCGGTTGGAAGATGAAAAGCTGCAGTGGCGAGAACAGGCCGTCAAGGCTCTGCCGGCAAGGTCGGCGAATCGTGCGGAGTATGAATGTCAGAGACCGTCTTGGACTGTGGACTTGGCTCCTTTGCCAGAAGTGGATGTAGAACCCGAAGTATTCGGCGTCGATTTTGAGGTCTTTCCGCAAAGCAATGGAGTGCTGGTGCTGTCACATTGGGATCTGTTCCCAGGGGGGTTGGATTCAGTGGTAGTAGAGCTGCCTCCGGGTACGAAGCTTCTTGCTGCGTGGGCTGCCGGTCGAGCGGTTGTTGCGGAAAGCATCGAATTGTCCGAACAGAATGAGCAGGTGACGCTGGTGCGTGTGCCGCTCGCATTGACCCGTTTAGTACAGCCGATCGAATTGTTGTTGGATGCATCAGCCACTGTCGCAAGGCGAGGCGATTATCTGCCGGAATTGAAAGACATGCCCAATACTGAAAGATGGGTCACTCACTATGGAGCCGGTGATCGATTGGGTTTGAATTACAAACAACCAGAGCTTCTATCACAACGTGGCTTATCTCTTGCCCGAGCTGTAGTTGAATCTGTTGAATCACTGGATCGTCTTTCACCGCGACCACCTGCAGAAATCGCTGCGTGGCTGCAGATGTGGCTCAAACGCTATTGGATGATTGCGGATTCATCCGGGCATGTGATACGGTTTGCCGAGGACTCGGATTCGATGGATCCCCTCTTGATGAACACCTTTGAAAAACAGCTTGGTGCGACGATTACTATTGCCGACCAGAAGCGTTGGCAAGAACTCGATACGAGAATGGCAGTGTTTGTCGAACGCTTCCTGAGTAAGAAAGAAATTGAGGAAACTCGTGAAGCGAAGTTTTTTCTTTTCGACGTAGGCGGTTTCGGGGGATTTTATCCCCAGACGGTTGTTGATTTGAGACAAAGTGATTCGGTGCCGATTGTGCAGGTTGCGTCAGAAAGTGACAGTGGCCTCCGAAACCTGATCGTCAATAGCATTACGTTGGCCGTGATCATCGCTTTGTTGAGTTGTGTGGGTCCGTTGCAGCGTTACTTTGTTCCCGTGGTCAGGCACCCGGCATTCTGGCTTGCACTCGTCGGAATATTTGGGTTTGCTGTTGCTCCCGTTCCCGTAGCCGGGGCAATTCTTCTGGTGGCGATCTCATTGCCGGTATTTCCTTCTCGCCGATCATCACTGGTCCGTTGAACTCGTTAGAATTTTCAAGTCGTCGCGGATATCTATGAAGTGTCGCCTGGTACCGTCCAGAGTTCCTGATGTGGTCTCGGGTCCCTGACGTGGTCTTGGATCCAGGTTGACGGCAAGGTCCAGCAACTGCAGCAGTGCGGTGACGCAATCCAGCATGTCGGTATGAATGGAAGTTCAGTGGTAATGAAAAATCATCTCTTCAAATCTTGTGTTCTCCGTTTGGCTGTCCTCTCCTGTATGTCGGGTGGCATTGGGGGCGATTCCATGTACGCCCAGACGAGCGACCAGGAACAGAATAAATCCAGAGAACAGAGGTCTGGTGTTATTGCGGAGCGACCACAGATTCGCAACTCCACGGACTCAGAACACACAGTTGAAAAAATTTATGATTCTTTGCAGGTTCGCCCCGGGTACACGGTTCAAGTGGTTGCTTCGGAGCCATTAATTGCAGATCCGGTAACGGCTCGGCTCGATCATCATGGTAAATTGTGGGTGGTCGAGATGCCTGATTATCCTCTGGGACCCAGCGAAGGAGAACGTCCCGCTGGCAGGATTAAGATCCTCAAGGATTTGGATCAGGACGGCGTATTTGATCAGGCCACCGTCTTTGCAGATGAGTTGTTGTTTGCCACGGGCGTTCAGCCGTATCGCGATGGGGCTTTTGTGACACTGGCGGGAAAAATCGCATTCTTGCGAGACCGTGATGGTGATGATCGGGCTGACGAGAGTGTTATTCTTTTCGAGGGTTTTGCGGAACAGAATCAGCAACTTCGAGCAAATCATCCCACGTTGGGTCCTGATGGGCTGATCTACGTAGCAGGTGGCTTGAGGGGGGGATCAGTCAAAGCAGTCGATGGTCGTTATGAGCACAAGGCGAAACCGGTGGATCTTCGTGACCGGGATTTCTGTTTTGATCCCGAGGGGGGATGGTGGGGATCCGTTCCAGGCAAGAGCCAATTCGGGGTTTCGATTGATGACTTCGGTCGGCGATTTGGTTGTAGCAACAGAAATCCTGCGATGATGTCCGTGTTGACCTTGGGAGCTGTTCTGCGTGATCCACTGGTGGTAGCGCGTGATGCGATTCATGACGTTGCCTATTCAGCGGAGAAGTCACAGGTCGTGTCACAGGCCGAGGCTTGGACGACCAGTAATCTTCACTCGGGACAATTCAGTGCGGCTTGTGGAGTTTTCGCGCCGGGATGGATTTCTGGCGAAGATGAATGGTTGCTTGCTTGCGAACCTACGGCCTACATCGTGCAACGTCAAAAATTGTCTCGCGAGGGCAGTGTCTGGAAGTCTCGGCGCGAGGCCAAGTCCCGCGAGTTCCTGTCTTCTACTGATACCTGGTTTCGGCCCGTTGACATTACCGCAGGGCCGCAGCGGTCGGTTCTGATTGTGGACATGGCACGGGCAGTGATTGAACATCCCGACTTCATGCCCAGTGAACTCAAGTCGCGCCCAGATCAACGTGATGGAACTGAGTTGGGAAGGATTTGGAAAGTGACAGAGGAATCAGAGGTGCCCCGGGTAGCCAGTCTCAAAACGACCAATGAAGCGATCGAGTGGTTAAAGTCATCGTCAGCGTGGCAGCGAATGTCGGCTTCACAGTTTTTGCAGGAGAAAGGCGAGTCCGTGGTGCAGCTTCTCGGTGATGTGGTGCTGGACCCACAAGGCAATCCTGCCGCACGGTCTCGGGCTGCATGGCTAATCAATCAACAGGGGGCGGTGAGTAAGAACCAAGTGCTTTCGCTGCTTAAGGCTGATGATGCACGATTGCGGACGCTCGGTGTTCAGTTGGCACAGGGACGCCCTGAGTTGTTGGAAAACGTGTTGGCAATGAATGTTGATGTCGACCCTCTGGTTGTACGGCAGGTGGCTGCTGAGGCTGGTGCGGCGTCTGATTTTGCAGCATCACGTATAAAAGCCCTGGTCAAAATCGCTAGACAGTGGTCATCCAAGGATGATTGGATTCGACTTACGGTTGCGAGCGCGGATTCCGTACTGCTGAAAGAACTATCCAGGCAGTTATCAAGCCATAAGCAGATGGATGTTCTTTTGCTACAGCATCTAGTGGAACGGGTTGGTATCGAGTCACCTGCTGATGCGGTTGGGATCGTGCTTACGGCAGCTTCCCATGTGACCGCGGATGCGCTTTTGAGTCGCCGGCAGGTAGAGCTGTTGAAGGCGTGGGTGCAGGGAGTACGCAGATCTCGGCAGGCGGTTTCAAAAGTGGTTGCGGCTTTGCCAGAAGATCAACGAATAGAGTTGCAGGGACTGGTCTCACACGCCCTGGAAACTGCCAAAACGTCGACTGCTCCGCCTGATCTACGTGCTGCATGCCTTGTGCTTGCCTCAGATTTTGGTCAAGTGAACTCACCGCTGCGAGAACTCGTCGAGGAGACTTCATCACCAGATTTACGAGCTGCAGCTTTACCATTGAATCTGCGAATCGATTCAGAGTGGACACGAGACTATCTGGCTGGGAATCTGACTGGGATGACGCTGAATGTGCGTTCGGCCGCGGTCGCGGCATGTGTGAGACGTGTCGAAGATGTGATGTGGTTCCTGCAGGAAATTGAAGCAGGTCGAATACCTCGAACAGTTGTCGATCCAGCAACCGCAAAAAAATTGAGACAACATCCTGACCCCGCGGTCAAGGCTGCTGCTGGCCGTCTTCTAGCTACTGATCCGAATCGTGCGAAAGTACTGAAACGCTACGCAGGTTCAGCTGCCGAGCTGGGTAATGCATCGGCTGGCAAGAACCTTTTCAGGGAGCATTGCTCAGCATGCCATAAAGTAGGTGGGGTGGGGACGAATGTTGGACCGGATATAAGTGATTCGCGCACAAAAACTCCCTCAGCACTGCTGACTGCAATTTTGGACCCAAATGCTGCGATCGATTCCGCTTTCATTCAGCAT
>JAPOKD010000950.1 GCA_029977825.1 Planctomycetota bacterium
CCGGGAGGTTCTGGCCATTGAGTTTTTCGAGCGATGGTTTGTAGTCAAAAGTATCGATTTGCGATGGCGCGCCGGATTGGCATAAGTAAATCACTCGCTTGGCTTTGGCGGGAAAATGTGTTGGTCCCGGTTGGCCGGGGCCGTATCCTGGGCCATTGTTGGCGGCCAGAGATGGGCCTGCGTTGGCTGAACTCGGATTCAGTAAGGAAGCCAAAGCGGCAGCACCCATTCCACCACGCGCAAAAAAATGACGGCGGTTAGTGAGCAGTTGCGATTCGAGCAGCGTTCTTGATTGCAGAGGCGGGTTCATAGCCGACTTCGAAAGTGGAGAGGTATTGTTTGCAGGCACGTACCAGTAGCCGAACGAGTGTGGTCACACGATCTCGGAACTGCAGGTCAGCCTCAGGGTTTTGTTACAAATTCACTTAAATTCATCATCACACGAGCGACCGAGGTCCAGGCAGCAAGTTCAGCCGGCGGCAGTGAGGGATCAACCTCCGATTCGCCGACAGCAAGGAGCTTGTTGGCTGATTCAGGAGCCGAACGGTATTGCCCTCTGCGTGCATTCAACTCAGCCAGCAGGATCGTCAACTCTTGCTCGGTGGGTGGGCGTGTGTGGCAGCGCTGAAAACCTTCACGAATTCTTTCCCTGTCACCATCGACAGATGCCAGCATTCGTCCCGCCAGGTGTCGGGCAGCCTCGACAAATTGTGGATCGTGCAGCATCACAAAAGCTTGCAAGGGCGTGTTCGTTCGCGAACGACTGATCTGACAGTACTCACGCTCCGGAGCATCGAAGGCCGCCATCGATGGTGGCGGTACGGTGCGCTTCCAAAATGTGTACATGCTTCGTCGGTACAGTTTTTCGCCGCTGTCCTGTTTGTAGGTTCGGGAGTATCCGGGGCGGTTATTGATTTCCTGCCACAGTCCTGTGGGGTGATAGGGGAAAACACTTGGCCCGCCAACCCGCGTGGATAGCAGTCCGCTGGCAAATAATGCGCTATCCCGAATGACCTCCGCATCCAGACGTAAGCGAGGGCCACGGGAGAGTAAGCGGTTCTCGGGATCTTGCTGCAGCGATTCCCGACTTGTTGTTCCGCTTTGCCGGTAGGTGGACGACATGACAATCTGTTTCACCAGAGCTTTCACATCCCAACCGGATTCCACGAAATTGATTGCAAGCCAGTCAAGTAATTCAGGGTGGCTTGGCCAGTCGCCCTGTGAACCAAAGTCCGCCGCTGTCTTTACGAGACCAGTGCCAAAGAACTGTTGCCAGAAACGGTTGACCGTCACACGTGCAGTCAAAGGATGGTTGGGCATCACAAGCCACTTTGCCAGCCCCAGACGGTTGCGTGGGAAGTCTGCTGGCATGGGCGGAAGCACTTCTGGTGTTGCCGACTGGACCTCCACGCCGGGTTTGTCGTATTCTCCTCGGATCAAAACATGAGTTTTTCGAGGTGTCGTTAATTCATTCATCACCATGGTGGCTGGATAACCCGTGCTCAACTGAGATCGTTGCTGCTCCAGTTCCTGCAGTTTCGCCAGTGCCTCCCGTACTTCGGAGGAACCTTGGGTGAGTAACCACCAGTCACGCAGTTGGCGGTTTTCAGATCCGCTCCGCTGCTCCATGGATTTGGCAATGATCCTGCCCAAAGCGATGGGAGCGGGCGGGTTTTTCGAAAGATGTAGTGCAATTCGGAACCTCGCAATCTGGTGGGATAAACCAAATTCGTGCTTCATTCGCACACGAAGAATGGTTCCAGTGGCGAATCCTACCGGCTCTTTGAACGTAAATACCGCTGTGCGATCTTCGATCTTGGTATTTCCATCAATGGCCCAACCGGTTCGGTCAACTTTTCCATCAATCGCGAGGTTGATTGAATAATTGGCTTGGGAATAATCAGCGTCAGCTTTGGCGATCTGGACCTTCTGGAAATCGTTCGGCTGGTCCGGGGAGGCAACTTCGATTTCGACCTCGCTAAGTACAAAGTTTCCGTTGCTACCGCGACCTGGGGCACCATTGACCGTTGATGCGTCACGCAAAGCTTCTAATTGAAGTGCGCTGATGATCGGCTCATCGCTCCTGATGACAAGTTCATAGGTGTCATTGGGAATATTAGGACCCGTAAGCAGAACACTTTGATCTTCCTTGGTGTTGAACTCGGCTTTGCCTTTGGAAGTCATCTTGTCGGGGACCACTACAGACCAGTTCTTTTCGATTGGGGGGGCCTTAAGCAATTGGTTCTTTGTAAAGCCGGAGCGTTTCGCTGCCTGTGTAAGTTGTTGCTCTGCTGCTTCAATGGCCTGTTTGGTTTTTTCGAGTTGCTCCGTCATGTATGGCGACGGCACTTGGGCTTTGGGGTTGAACCCATTCAGACCACGC
>JAPOKD010000842.1 GCA_029977825.1 Planctomycetota bacterium
ACCCGCGCAGGATACGGCAGTCCGGTCGTCGCCTTCACCACGGATCTCAAGCTCGTGGCAGTCAACTATTGGGGTGAGATCACGATCCGCACTTCACCCGACAACAAGCTGGTGACCAGGATCGACCCGATCCTCGATCGCGGAGACAGGTCCGCATTCCGGCCGGATGTCTTCGCAATGGCATTTAGCCCGGATGGGAAGCGGCTCGCCACGGGGGGATCGACCGCCGCAGTGGGCGGGCGGCATGGGTTGCCCGGCGGCATCGTAATCGTCTGGGATACCGAGAGCGGAAAAATCGTCCACCAGTCGGACAAGCTATCGACGGCTGCCAGTTCTGTGACTTGGAGCAGGGACGGAAAGCTGCTGGTTGCGGGCACCAGCGGAGCGGGCGGGGAACTGCAAGAGGCGGGCGAAGTCTGGGTATGGGATGCTGAAACCCGCAAGCCGTTGCATCACTTCTCGGTCAAGCCCGAGACGAAATACGGCGAGTGGGCGTCGGCTGCCAGCGTTGCGATCAGTCCTGACGGAAAACGCGTGGCTGTTCCTGTAACGTCCGGCAGTCGCGGCCCGGCGGGCATTATCATTGAGGACACCGGGGGGGCCGTGCGAGTATGGGAGTTGGAAACCGGCAAGGATACAGAGCCGGTCAAACGCCTTAAGATGGCAGTCCATGCAGTGGTGTTCAGCCCTGACGGCAAGCAGCTGGCAACGGCCGGCGGCGAAAAGGTCGTCCGGTTGTGGGACTTGGATACGGGAAGGCAAATCGCTGCGCTGCCGAGCCAAGACCGGGTCGGTGCGGTCGCTTTCAGCCCAGACGGCAAATCCCTGGCGGCGGGCAGCAAGGACGGAACTGTTCGGATCTGGGTGACCCCCACCACCAATTGAGCAGATACCGAACCAGGCGTTGCACGTGAGCGGGCGGCAACGTCGCTTTAAAGTTGATCGTCAAACGCGCCTGCCGCGTGAATGTCTCCGTTTTACGTTATGCATCTTGTGAGTGAAACATTGTCAATCGCCATGCCTGCCTTCTACGCTAAATCATGGTACCTCTATGTTGGGGCGATCGTGTTCACGATTCTTGCGTTGTTTTGCGCAATATTTGGTCCACTTTTCCTCTTTGACATCATGAAAAGGGCAGATGGAAAATCGGGAACGGAGGCCGGTGTTGCAATGTCCATCATCGCCGTTCCAATGTTTCTAATCGCGCTGCTTGGCTGGTTCCACGTTTACGCCCGCCATAAACCTCTACTACGGATTTGTGAAGAAGGGATTGAGATCAACGTCATCGGTGCTTCAAGCTTGGATGGCACACCCCTGATTCCAAACCTGGTTCGTGTAGCGTGGTTGGTCTTGTCGCTGCAGGGATTCAAGAAACAGATTGGCTGGATTCCCTGGGAGATGTTGCGCAACATCGAGGTGGTCGGTATGCCAATGACGCGATCATTGCTGATTGAAGCAACGATTGCTTATCCAACTTTCCGAGGAGAGGCCATGACTGCGAGAATCGGCGATAGCATTGCATTCCGTGATGCAGAATTCCAAGAACCACTGGAAGTCATCGCCTCCACTGTTCAGAAATTCTACCATGACCCAGACGCAAGAAGCGCATTGCCAAGCTTGCACGACTGACCAGACACAAGCAGAACAAATGCATGAACGCGGAACCGCCGACCGCGCGTTTTCAGACGCTGCATCAACCGCGGTGGCCAAATTATCATCCCCGTTATCCGTTTTGATCTGAATCAGGCGATGTGCAAAATCAAAACGGCAATTCATGGCCGCTTTGAAACAGCAACCAGACACCTTGGATCTGATGCGCAAGGCAGCACGACGGAAGTTCGCATCAGCATGTTGCAACTTGCCGTCGTATTCACTGACACATTTGGAATACCGAAGTCAACGGTTGGTGGCTCACTCTTACCGGTTTCTCACACATCGAGGCCCAAGTCTGGTGGGAAACTGTAGATTGGAGCGGGAGATCGGCAAACCGTTTCTCTACAAAAACCCAGCGCCGCGGTCAGCGGCGTTGGGTAACGTGAATACAAAAGGAAACCCAGTCGCATTTACATCGAGGTGGCACCCTGTCTTTAGCTTCTCATCAATGACGTCCCAGACCATCGCAAGTAATTATGTGCGGGCCGAAGACCGGCCTCTGTAACTTGCTTGGTCGAGGGTATTCGTTCTGTTGATCGACCGCGTCAATCGCCTCTTCAATGCTGCAACCCTCTTCCATCAAGAATTCAATCAACAAAAGATCAAGGTACATCTCGCTGTCTTCGTCGTAATCCTGTGACACCTCCCCAGTCGATTCCTCAGCGTCGGAATCATCATCTGGTTTTGGCTCATCTTCTGGCTCTGGGTCACCATCAGGCTTTGGATTACCATCGGGCTTTGGTTCGGGATCCGGCAGTCGGAACGGAGGCTCTCCATTGCTGGGTTCCCACCACCACGATCCATCATCACCTCGCAATACTCCCGGTTGTTCAGTGGGAGAAAGCGTGATGGTAACGGTACCGCTCTCGGGAATATCAACGTCGGTACAGATTGTTTTCCCATCGACGGCAAAGGCATTTGGCAAACCGAGGACAACAATCACGATCAATGCTGGAACGTTCCAGGTCGTTAATTTCATGGCATTCTCACTTGATAACAGGTTTTAGAGTGACGGCACATCCATCTATCAAATGGGAGCGTCACACCATTTGAAATCAGGCGCACAAAAAAGAAAAACCGACTTCACTTAACATGCTGCAATTCAATGAAAACCGCTCACTTTGAATCAAAACGCCTGACCAGGAGTGCTTCCGCGATTGAATATTGCCGGAGGTAGAATTGTTTGCTTGGCATTTCCCGGAAAAGCGTGCCTCAACTTTCCGAAGTCTTTGAATGATCCCAACACTTTGGAAGCTGACCTCAGGGCCGGACGCGGATCAGAGGACCAGGTCAGTTGCATCAGTGAGTTCATTCGTGTCTTGGCAACGCATGCTGTTGCTTTGCAGTACAATGCTGCGTCTGATTCCGTTTCCTTCCGTGGGAGCAAGTGATGGCACACCCAACGCGGCTCCCCGGTCT
>JAPOKD010000521.1 GCA_029977825.1 Planctomycetota bacterium
CTGCCTGCACCCGTGATGCAAAAAAATCCAAGATCCCATCACCCAAAAGAGACTTCTTTTGGAACTGGAGGCATTGTAGACAAAAACGTCCACGTTCTCAGTTTGGCATTCAGCATCTGGAAAGCCGATGCCTACTGGCTGGTGACTTTTCTCCAACCATCGACACCGTTCCAGATCTTTTCGTCAGTGAAGACGCTGACTTACAATCGATTTTACTCAGTGGCATCAGTGCGGGCGCAGGCCTACCGAGTTCCCTGAGGATCAGCGCGTCAAGTCAAAACGAATCACTGATCAGCCAGCCGAACGTGATTTACCAAGCTGGGCAGGTGACAGGCCTTCTGGAACTTCAACCGACGCCACATGCTCATGGCGTTGTAGCCATCATCGTGACAGTCGAAGATGCGGGGCCGGACAACAATGACGCCACCGTTGCCGACAATGGCGTAACGACGATGACTTTCATGGTGGATGTAGCCAGCGTAAATGACCCACCCACACTGACGCAACCTGCATCGCTCGCGTATGACTTGAATGCGGAAGCATCATTGGTCGCAGCCAGCCCCACCATGAAAGGCCGTGATTACGGCGAGTCCCATCCCGGCTCTGCTTTCACCTCCTCGATGGATTTGACAGCAGACGGAACGGGCATGATTGTCGGAGCCGTAGGCGGCACCGAAGCCGAAGTCGGTTACGTAGAAGTTTATCAACGCATTGACGAACTATCACCATGGACGCAAATCGGACAGCAGTTGGTGGGTAGCGAGGAAACAGCGTTAGGTCGCGCAGTCAGCCTGAATGACACCGGCACACGAATCGCGATCAGCACGGGTAGAGCGGCGTCCATCATGGAATTCGATTCAGAATCAGCAACATGGGTTTCACTTGGTTCACCGATCAACCAACCGGGCATCGTTGCAAGTCTGGCCATGGATGCGACGGGAAATCTGCTGGCAATCGCAACAGCAGACGACAACGGCATTCCAAACGCACAATTGCACCGCTTTGACGGTACTAACTGGAATCTGGAACAGGGCAACCTGACGATGGGGCTGGATGTTGAAGAGGACGTAAAAAATCAAGTGGCGCAGAGCAAGGTGGCTATGAATGTGGATGGCACTCGCTTGCTCCATTCCATCGCTGGTTGCGGTTGCAGCGGAACTGGCTTTGCAAGGGTATACGAACGGAATGCCGAAACCTCACAATGGGAACCCTTGGGTGATCGCGTTCAGGGCGAGGGCAGCTATGGAACCGCAAGCTCAATTTCGGGAGACGGTAAGACAATCACGATGGGTGCACCACAACTTGGCACCGAAACCGACATATTCGGCAACGGGCTTGTTGAGACACTTCGATTTAACGCTGATTCGGGGCAGTGGTTAACTCATGGCAACCTAATTACGGGAACAGCCAACGCTCAACAACTTGGTGCCACAGTTTCACTCAGCCACGATGGCGCGACGTTGGTCATTGGATCGCCTGGGGCGAGCGATGAGACAGCTAACCGAGCCGGAAAGATCAGCATTTTCCGGATCGACCACCAGACAGATACCTGGCAGTTGCTGCAGGAGTACTTTGGTTTGGATGCGAATGGATCATTTGGCTGGCGCGCAGCAATAAGCGAGACAGCCAGTTCGATGATCGTGGGTGCCAGAGGCAGCTTATCCAGCACCAATAAAAACGGGACGCTCCTCTCCTTTTCACGGGCACACACTGTCCCTCTTACTGGGATCACAGCGGGCGGACCTGAATCCCAAGCACTTCGGGTCACTGCCATATCGGAGAATGCGAACATTACAGGCCAACCCTACATTCACTATGCAAGTGGTGAAACCGAGGCTGACCTTTTATTTCCCCCAGAGCTTGCCGAGGCGGGAATGGCGGTAATTGAGGTCCTTGTCGAAGATTCTGGTTTGGACGGAGACTTGGACACGACAGCCGATAACGGTCTGACATCGCGAACATTTTCTTTCGGTGTCGGGCTCTCAAATTTCGAAACGGAAGCCGATCGGCTAAGCCTGAACCTGGGTAAAGCTTTGGGTAACATCCGACTCAGCACTAACATGGACGGAACGGTTCTGGATATTGCAGGAGATCGCTGGCTTGGAACTGCAACGGACAAGATTTTGCTTCCTGAAGAAGGCCGCATGGTCTTACCGGACCTACGAGCTTTTGGGCGTGTTGAGTTGTTACTCGACGAAGAACGGAACATCATTTTCGATGATCCCACTGCGTGGCGACTCAGCACACCGCTAGAGGACGGCCAGCGATTTTTACGAGGTTTAGCGAACCTGAACGAGCCATCCCAAATCATGTACGTCGAGGGTGGCGCGGCCTGGCAGAATCCAATTAATCCCAGCGACATCGATGCCAGCGGCCATGTTTCCCCAGTTGATATCCTGCTGATCATTAATGAACTGACAGCTCGCAATTTCAGTGATCCATTGACGGGAATACTCACAGATCCTTTGGAAATTGACAACTGGCCAAATCGCAACTTCGATCAAAACGGTAGCGGGCATGTTTCGGCGATTGATGCGCTTCGTGTGATCAACGGGCTTGCAGCGGATCACAATAGCGAAGGGGAACTGGCGTTCCAACTGCTCCCCGCAAGCCCCCTGCCTGCTTCGCATTTATGGGACAATGCCCTGCACCCCGAAGTGCCTCATTCAAATGATGACGTCCTGCCAGCTGGCAGCCATCAACCCTCAACGCCAAGTTTGGCCGGGTCCGTGAATCAGTCTGACATTGACTTCGCGGCAAAAACATCAGAGCCTGAATCTGCTGAATCAGAATCTTCGACCGCATCGGCACTCTTTTCTCCCGACAGCGAACTCGTGCATGCTATCGATGATGTGCTTCGGATCTGGCAGTGAATGATTTCACCACGACTGACAACATCCGGACAGGCATTGAAAATGCCTTCCACAGCGAAACTGGTGCCATGTAAATCACTTCACAAGTGACGGTGAGAAGAAGCAACCAAAGTGGTCCAAAGAAAAAAAGGGATGCCTTGCTGCATGATTCGGTCTGGTGTCAGGGATCGTGTTTGTCAACGCCCGACTTTTCAACACTTCTCCCATAGTTTCCAACACTTCTCCCATAGTTACTGACAACCGACACGACCTACCTGATTCCATGACGCAATGGTGAGTGGCTTGAGCTTTCCTAAAGGATTAGACTGCAGTTGCTCCACCGTTTGATCGTTTGAACGGCCCTGCCTTTCCTCCCCCCTGAGAAACAGACAATGAAAAGTGTACGCCTTCTATGCGTTGGCCTTTTGGCTGCGTTCATTTCCTGCATCCCAACCAATAGTCGCGGTGACGTCAAGTTACCGACCATTTTGGACAGTCATATGGTCCTGCAGCGTAACGTCCCCTTGAACTTTTGGGGTTGGGCAGATGCCGGCGAAGAGGTCACTGTGACCATGGGGGATGAAGTAGCAAAAACGGTTACGTCTGAAAACGGGACTTGGAAAGTTAGCCTGGGTGCACAGAAAGCAGATGGCAAAGCACGGACGATTACAGTTTCAGGCAAAAACACCATTGAACTAAAAGACATACTCATTGGTGAAGTCTGGGTCGGCTCGGGACAATCGAACATGGAATGGGCACTCTCCAGTACTCAGGGAGCCAAGGAAGCCATCGCAGAAGCGGATCATCCCATGATTCGTCTTTTTCATGTGCCGAAAGTTCAAAGCAACGATCCTGCAACGGATATCAAAGCGGACTGGAAAGTTTGCACTCCCGAAAGCATCCCACGCTTCTCTGCTGTTCTCTACTACTTTGGACTGAAACTGCAAAAGGAGCTAAACGTTCCCATCGGCCTGATCAACAGTTCCTGGGGCGGTTCCCCGATCGAACCATGGACAATCGCGAATGATACGTCCGGCGGGATGTACAACGGCATGATTGCCCCATTAGTGCAATATTCCACCCAAGGTGTCATCTGGTATCAGGGTGAAACGAATGTCCTGAGAAAAAATGGCCTTGCATATGAGGGCAAGATGAATGACTTGATTGGAGGCTGGAGAAAAGCATTCCAGAATCCAGACCTTGCATTTTACTTTGTGCAGATTGCACCGTGGTCGGGCCGTTATGAAGAAGGCGAACTGCCAAAATTGTGGGAGGCACAAGTGGCGACTTTAAAAATGCCAGGGACTGGTATGGCAGTCACGACTGATCTGGTTGACAACATCGCTGACATTCATCCACGCAACAAACTTGACGTAGGCAATCGACTGGCCCTATGGGCTTTAGCCAAGACTTATCAAATGGATGGCACGACATACTCGGGACCTCTTTATAAGTCGATGTCTGTTGAGGGCAACAAGGCACGCTTGACATTCGCGCACACCGCCAATGGGCTACGATCCAGTGATGGAAACGCGTTGAGTGAGTTTCAAGTTGCCGGAAACGATGGTAAGTTCGTTGCAGCTGACGCCATCGTCGATGGCAACACAGTTATCGTTTCTGCCAGCCAAGTAAAGAGTCCCAAGACCGTACGTTTTGGCTGGCACAAGACTGCCAATCCAAACCTCGTCAATTCCGCGGGTCTCCCAGCGTCACCGTTCCAGACTGACAACTGGAGAGGCGGCACAGGCGAATAGCTGTTGACGACGCATTGGACGAAGTCTGCGGACGGATTGCTCGCCCCCAAGCTGCGAAAAAGCACGTTTTCCAACGTTTTGCGTTGTCTTATGCAACGCAACTCGGTTGGCAAAGC
>JAPOKD010000181.1 GCA_029977825.1 Planctomycetota bacterium
GATACATCAGGTAGATCACAAGTGGACCAAGGAAGCCAAGCGTACCGACCGTAAACATTCCAACCAAACCAGACGCATGCGCGATAGTCGCCAACGTGCGATCGTCCAAGGGAAGGGAAGTGCTGGCAAAAGACCTTTCAGTTTGATTTATCTCTGGCTGCGAGACCGTCTGTGCATTGGACTCATCTCGCGCTACTGGTTGCTCTCGTGTTAGCGATGCTTCAGAGTGACTTTGGGACTTTGGCTGCATGATTTTCATTACATGCGCGCAAACTGGGCATTTTGCTTTCTTTCCAACACTGGACTCAGGAACTTCCAGTTGGTTATCGCATTTTTCGCAATCGAATCGTATGTCCATGAACAGAGCTAGAGTATTGAGTTCAGGTTGCCGCAATTTTTTCGCAGTTCCCGGGCATCATGAAAGCGGGCATCATGAAAGTAGGCACAGCCCTTTCAAGAACTGATATCAGATTTCATTTTTTCATTTTGCGAGCACGTCACACTCCTGATGTTCGCGTTAGTGGCTCTGATCTTGTTGAATAATCTCGAAAAACTTGGTTGATAGGATGCGGATCGTGAGATCATCAAAACTGCCGTGTGTCACATGTCTAGAGGCAAGATCCGCGTTACAAGCAGCACTCGCCCCAGTCTGCTGCGGTAGCCAAGGTACGCGACTTGCGAAACTGGCGGCAAGCTAGGAAAGGTACATCGACCTTAATGATTTTGATGCTCAAACTCTTTCCTCCGTCTTGTAAATAAGTGAGTTTCCGAGCCTTGCCACGGCGGGCTCCTCCGCAAACCTCTGCAAATCCGCTATTGCCCCCGTTTTCTGCTAATTGTTCATGCGTTCATGGTCGTGAAACGTTGATTATGAAACTTCGTGGATGGCCTCTTATGGCCCGTCGCAATCGCAATCAGTGACAAAATCCGAAAAAACCTACCTTGCCTACCTTGTTCTGGCCGAAACAAGCAACAACACCGGTCTGGTAATACCATTTTGAAGAGCAAAGTTGCCACCCGCGGCAGCTGGTCCGAAGACGCACCGTGCGTACGGATTTTCAAAAGGACACGGGCCCAGAGTGATTCAGGACTGCAGGGAGGCATTTCGATGCGACGCAAATATTTCGGATTGGCGATTGCCGCGATCGCTACTTTCGGGCCAATGCAGGCCTGGGGTGGTGACCGTGAAATCGCTGAACAGATCATCAAACGACTTAAAAGCAACCGTGACTCGGGCGCTTTGAAGGACTTCACCCTCGACATGAAAGTCGACAACGGTGTGGTTCTTTTCCGTGGGAGTGTCGCCAAAGACACTCAAAAACAGCTAGTTCTCGGTACAGCGAAAGGCATTGACGGGATCACCAAGGTCACCGACGAAGTCAAGATCGTGACCGCGGCGCCCGCAACGGCTGTGAAGGCTCCTGTGGCGAAGCCAGACTTGGCTTCTCTACCGACCCCAGCGCCAAAGGTTGCCAAGGTCAAAGCAGAAGGCAAGGTTGCTGAGCTCGAGTCCAACGGCAAGGCGACGACAAAGCCTGCAGTGGAATCAGTTGCAAAAACCAAGCCAAGCCCCTTCTCTTTCAAACAGGCACTTTCCGCGAAACGCGCCCAAAGCCAGCCCGTTGTGCCTGGTCAAGTGCTGCCAGTGAGTGCCGCTGAGCCCCAGAATGACGCAGACGTCGTTGCCGCAGTAGTCGGTGCCCTACGAAATGCAAAGGCTAAGGGAGAACTGGTTGGATTCGGCGTGGACGTACGCAGCAACAACGGCGTTCTGCAACTGACAGGCCGAGCCAGCTCGTCACAGCAGCGAGACAAAATTCTGAAAATCGCTGCTAATGTGAATGGTGTCGCCGGGGTTCGCGAAGCGATCTCCATCCCAAGTGCGGCTCCCGCCGTTTCACCAGCGACCCCACAACTTCCAGAGCCGCCTTCCTTGCAGGAAGTCGCTTTGGCTCCCGTTGCTGTCGATCCTGTCAGTCGCCCAAGTCGTCCCGCATCTAACCAGACAGTTGCTGCCCCTGTAGCAGCTCCTGTTCAGTCACCTGTGATGACAACACCATACCGAGCCCAAGCGGCTCCCGTGGGGGCAATGCCAGCGAGTACTGCCGCACCTATGGCAGGGCAGCCAGTTCCAATGGCTCCCTACGCAGCCGTTGGTGCTCCAAGGTACGATTCGCCTAACATGCCAAACTACGCCTGGCCTGGCTACGCAGCCTACCCAAACTACGCTGCAGTGACCTACCCACAACAGTACAGCCCTTCGGCATGGCCTTACATCGGACCCTTCTATCCGTACCCTCAGGTACCGATGGGATGGAGAAAGATCAGCTTGGAATGGGATGATGGCTGGTGGTTCCTTGACTTCACTGATCGCTAGGTCGGTCACAGCGGAAGCCTGCTGCCCAGCTGGCAGCACAGTCCGAAAATCATGTGACCCGCGTGTCGTAGACACGCGGGTTTTTTTGTACCACGCTTTAAAGCGTTGACATCGCCATCCCCTATTTCGACGGATCGAAACATTACGGGAAACACATTCAAGTTTCACGCTGATGGGCTCGATTCGCCTCAGTTTGACTCACCTACCAAGAACTGACCCGCACCCACGGCTTCTGTTTCCAGGCTAATCAGACTGGTTTTTCGATTCTTCGGAATTATCCGCAAGATCGGTATAAGTTCACACGATACTACTTTTAAGCAAGGCGTCTGTTCTGTTCACATTGATGAGAAGTCATAGTTCAGGCGTGAAGGTAACGAACCACGGAAGGTTGCTCGGATGACCAGCTCGAATCCCCATCGCGACGGAAGCGTAATGGCCGCGACAGGTAAAAAACGGAGCCACACTGGTGCGCTTCGGAACATCACACTCAGCACATTGGCAGTATTAGCAGTCGCATCGAGCGGTTGTTACGGAGTGAACTACGGTTACAACGCCGGGTTCCTTGGGTTCCCAATGCCAGTCAGCCCCTACTACCAACACAAGCAAGAAGAAAAATTCTGGAAACAGGAACGGTACAACCGCGTGCCGATTCTCGGTCCCACGACCTCCGGTGGTCCCACCGTTGCTCTTGACCCGCCCAGCGATGACGAAATCATGCATGCACTGGAAACAGCGCGCCCAGTTCAGGGTGGCATTCCATTGCTGTGGGAAAAACAGCGTAACAACGTGCGAATCATCAAGGAAAAGATCGCGGACTACATGGATCCGCCACGCTTCTACCCTCTGATTGGACCTGCACAGTTGCACCACGCTCACTACAAGTGCACCATCTACTTCGATGAAGAGACCATCATCGGTTATCCCGTTCCACACACGTTGGAAGACCGCGAAGCGATTGAAGTTGTGTACATCGACCACAATCACTTCCACATGGTCGGTGATGTCGAACCGTACACGACTCCGAACCTGTAAGCCTTGCCTTCACTACCGGTTCGAAGCACGACGTCGGTCAAGCATCATGCAAACGCCAGCCATCAACGGCTGGCGTTTTTTTTTGCAGTCCCACCCCAATTCGTTCGCCACATGGCGTTCGCTTCAGTGGCTCACATCAATCAAAAAACGTGGATTCATGTATAATGGAGACAACGACGCCGCAACAATACCGCGCCGCAGATTTCTTTCCACTCCAAAACATCAGGGCATTGCGGACACGCAGCCCCCGGCGAAGACTATATTTCCAATCCACCAGCTGGAATCTGACGCTCTGATGCCTGATGTCATGAAATTAATTGATGCGGTGATCAGCCGGACAGCACAGGGTCAGTTTTACACTCGCTGATCTCCCCAACAAGAGCTTCCTATCAATAGTATTCTCCGCATGCTTGTTTTTGACGCCCACCTCGATCTCAGTCTGAATGCTCTGCAATACAATCGGGACCTACGACTGTCGGTTCCAGAAATCCGAGCTGGTGAAATTGGAATGTCTGATCTGGCGGGTCGCGGCTGTGGCACGGTTGCGTTTCCAGAAATGCGTAGGGCGGGAATCGGTATATGCGTTGCCACCTTACTTGCTGGATGCATGAAACCCGCGGGGCCGGTCGGCATGTGGAACTCACCTGCCCAGGCGTGGGCGATGACCCAGGGCCAGTTGGCATGGTATCGGGCCATGGAGGCAGACCAGCAATTGACGCCGATCCGCAACTACCGCGAGTTAGAAACGCATTTGACCACTTGGGCGCGTGACCCTGACAACACGCCTATTGGATACATACTTAGTCTGGAGGGCGGTGACTCACTTCGTACACTCGACGATTTGGCAACGGCCCACCAGCAGGGACTGCGTGCCCTGGGGCCAGCGCATTATGGAATCGGTCGATACGCGCTGGGACATGACCAATGTGGTCCGTTATCATCAGCAGGCCGAGACTTGCTTGGCGAGATGGATCAACTCGGCATGATTCTGGATGTAACGCATCTTGCTGAACAGACATTCTGGGATGCCCTCGATTTTTACCAAGGGCCTGTATGGGCCAGTCATCACAACTGCCGTGCATTGGTCGATGACCCCAGACAACTCAGCGATCGACAAATTCTAGCCTTGGCCGAGCGGAATGCAGTGATCGGAGTCGCACTCGATGTCTGGATGGTGGTACCCGACTGGAAGCGTGGCATCAGTGATCCCACGAAGACTCCCAATGCCAACCTGCATGGCTTGGCTAACCATGTTGATCATATGTGCCAGCTTCTCGGCACAAACGCGCACACTGGTATCGGAACCGATCTTGATGGCGGATTCGGAACCGAACAGACACCAGCAGATCTGGATACCATTGCTGACCTAAACCGGTTCCAAACCATACTTCAGGACCGAGGTTACGATGAACCGGCACTGTCGGCTATCTGTCACGGCAACTTCCTGTCGCTTTTGAAAAATGCATGGGCCTGATCAAATGAAAAACGATTTTTGCATGCCGCAGGGAATTCAGAAATGCGTCTCTCCCAGCATCCTGATAGACGTTGAACGTGTTGCGGGCAACATCCAACAAATGCTATCAGCAGTGCAAGGTGACGCATCGCGATTACGGCCTCATGTCAAAACCCACAAAATGGCCGATGTGATCCGCATGCAGGTTGATGCTGGCATCAGAAAGTTCAAAGCAGCCACAATCAGCGAAGCGAACATGATCGCCCAGAATGGTGGTGACGACATTTTGCTGGCCTACCAACCTATCGGCCCCAATATCATCTTGCTGACTGAACTAATCCAAAACCATCCAAGTGTTAAATTTGCAACGATCGTTGACCACGAGGATGCAGTCCATCAGCTTTCCATTGAAATGCAAAATGCGAGTCTGAATCTTCGCGTTCTGATTGATGTCGATTGTGGCATGCACCGCACCGGCATACCTTTCGGTCCATCCTTGAACGCCCTTCGTGCACTGATAGCGAAAAAAGATGGACTGGAGTACGAGGGCCTACATGTATACGACGGCCATTTGCATCAACCTGATGCAGAGACTCGGCGACATGAAACAGAAAACGTTATCAGACAAGTAGTGACGTACGACAAGGAACACAGTGCGGGCGTTGTTGTTGGTGGTGGATCGCCAACCTTCCAGTTCTGGGCAGAAACCACGTCTTGGGAATGCTCACCAGGCACAACCCTCTTCTGGGACATGGGTTACTCCACCGCCTTTCCGGAACTGCCCTATGCGATTGCGGTCGCACTTTTAACCAGAGTCATCAGCAAACCGGGCCGGGATCTGTTTTGCGTTGACTGCGGTTACAAAGCAATCGCATCGGAAATGCCACTGAAAAAGCGTCTGACCGTTCGTGGATTGGATGATGTAAAAATCGTCAGCCACAGTGAGGAGCACATGGTGCTTGAGAGCCCGGGGGCCAATGAGCTCCGCATTGGCCAACCTCTGCTGACACTCCCCCGTCATATATGCCCCACGATGGCATTACACGAAAGTGCTGCGATCATTCGCAATGGCGAGGTTGGTTCCGAGAGGTGGAGCGTCACAGCTCGCAATCGTCTCGGCATCTGACACAATGTCTTCGCTTGCTCAAAATGCGATCGGCTGGCACGGGCCCCGCCTTTCAAAAGCCAGACGGGCCAGACTCAAAATCCGCCACAAAGCGTGGCTGATTACAGCACTTTGCAGACCTAAGTCTGCTTTTTCATTGGGGCTAGGAGGGGCGGCTGAACAGCTCAGAGAAGATCATGCAAGTGAAAAAAGTTTTCACACAAGAAAGAAAAATCAAGGGCACTGCACACAATGCACGTGACAGTACTTTACATTGTCCAAAGCCGTCTCCAAGCACATCACACCGAATGGTGAATTTCAATGAGTCAGGAACCGATCCCACCATTAGACCCTGTCTACAAAAGCTCGCTCCGTGAGCTTAAGTGGATTCTTGTAATCTGGCTGGTGCATTTTCTTTGGGTCATCGGCTATTGCTCTGCATTCGGTTACATGCCTCCTAGATACACATTAAATTTTTCCGGCTCCATAACCACAGTGATCGGCATGCCATCGTGGGTTTTTTGGGGAGTGTTCGTGCCGTGGATCAGTGCTTCGCTCGTCACTACTTGGTTTGCATTAACACAAATTGAAGACCACGACTTACCAGACTCCGCGTCGACGGCTGTAGCCGATGGATCAAACGCACAGACGTTGGGAGCGGAGCATGAGTGAGGGATCAACGGCCGCTTTATTGACTTTTGCGGGATACACGATTTCTGTTTTCATTTTGGCAATCCTGTCAAACCGCATCGGTAAGGGCAAAGATTTTGCGGGTGAATATTTTCTGGGTAGTCGCAGTTTTGGCGTCTGGGCATTCGCGTTAACTTTTGCAGCGACCAATGCTTCGGGTGGTTCCTTCACGGGATTTCCCGCTTTGATCTACACCCATGGATGGACACTGGCACTCTGGATTGCCGCCTACATGGTGATGCCGCTGGTTTCGATGGCACTGATCGGAAAACGGATGAACCAGATAGCTCGCAAAACGAATGCACTCACCATTCCAGAAGTACTGCGAGCACGGTTTGAGAGTTCTGCCGTTGGTCTTGTTGCGACCTCACTCTTGATTTTCTTCATGTTCTTCTATCTCCTCGCTCAGTTCAAAGCAGGCGGTATCATCCTGAGCACACTGTTCGGCGATGAACCACTATTCCAATCCGCAGTTTCATTCGTCAGTCAGACGACAATGAACATCCCCTGGGTCAACCAAGCCGAGCCTGACTATCTACTGTGCCTGATGTTGTTTGCCGGTGCAGTAATCATCTACGTCGTCTATGGGGGATTCCGAGCCGTCGTATGGACCGATGTGATGCAGGGCATTGTCATGTTTCTCGGAGTAATCCTGATGCTTGGCATGGCATTATGGCAGGTAGGTGGCCTTGAAAACGCAACTCGTCAACTTGAGAAGATGGAGCCCCCTGTACATGCAACTGCCAGTCTCCGCGACTGGAACGACACTTCAACAAGCAACGTTGATCAGACATATCCCAAAGGAACATGGCTATTCGATTCAGGACAGGTGTACCGCCTCGGAGAACAGGCAACCCTGTCACCAATTGGGAAGCACTCGGGGACTTCACAACCAGTCAAAGTATTAATCATCAAAACTCCGCACGAAGTCAAAGAGCTGAATGCAAAGCGGGAATCTGGCGAAATCGCTGACCCGGGCTTGACGGTTTCAGTCCACAGAGACTCATACGAGCCCTACGCATTTGGCCATTCAAGGGTTGGAACCTATGTCAGCAACCCCGGCCCTGACTCGACAAACGAGCTTGGATTTCTGGCCGTGGGGACCGCTATCAGTTTTTTCATTTTCTGGCCATTCGCCGCGACGGGACAGCCCAGCAATATGGTCCGTTTGCTGTCTTTTAAAGACACCCGCACTCTTCGATACTCCATCGTCACCGTGGCAATCTATTACTCGATTATCTACTTCTCGTTGATCATCATTTTTTGTTGTGCCAGAGTTTTGATGCCAGGCATGGAAATCGCTCCTGATCAGACCATGCCCGCCTTTGCAGCCCAACTAACTCGTAATGCAGGGGTCCCATGGTTAGCAGGCTTGCTGGTAGCTGCGCCATTTGCAGCAGTCATGTCCAGTGTTGACAGTTTTCTGCTCGTGGTTTCTTCGGCTGTTGTGCGTGACATCTACCAACAGCATGTCAATCGGGAAGCTCCTGACAAGATGATCAAGATCCTAAGTTACAGTGTCACTGTGATCGTGGGTGTATTGGCGGTACTGTGTGTTCTCAATCCTCCCCAGTACCTGCAAGACTTGATCGTATTTGCAACCGGTGGTCTGGCTGCATGCTTTCTTATTCCGATGCTTCTTGGGCTTTACTGGCGTCGCATGACAGCTAGCGCCACGATTGCGGCCATGTTTGGTGGCACGGGCATGCATTTGGGACTTACATGCTGGGGTTACTATGCAAATCAGGAATTCAGAGCGTACTCATTTCTCGGAGTGAATCCATTCATCTGGGATCTGGTCGGATCGCTGGTTTTGGCGTTAATCGTGGTTGCCTTGGGGCCAAAACCCCGCCTGGACCTCGTCCTAAAGTTCTTCCACGACAACTCCCCCGCGAACCGCAACTAAAGCCAAACACGTACATTAGGCCCCGAAGACCGCACCAGCCAAAGACCGCACCAGCGGGGTACTGATCTGCTACAGAAAAACGTGTCTGGCCGGGAATCAGGGAACAAGTTCACAAGCTCCAGCTCCAAAGGTGGGCTGATCGCATGGCCACCGGACCACCAGACGGCTGGCCCCAACATCACGTTGAACGGGCTTGCTTCTCGCCGCTAATGCCCCCATGGACGTGACCAGTGCATGGTAAATCTTCAGAAACAACGGCCTGCATCGTTGGCACTAAAGACAGGAAACGCTGAGAATACGTA
>JAPOKD010000565.1 GCA_029977825.1 Planctomycetota bacterium
ATAGCGATCGTGTGTCTGCTCTTTCGCTATGATCCCGGAGGCGTACTGACTTGGTTTTTTGACTGACCCGCAGTGCCGGGATGGCCTGGCTGCGATCGGTACTTTTGTATTGAATTTTTTTAGTTCAGATTGGTTTCTGGAATAGGCTATTGATTTTCTGCTGTTTGTAGGCGGCGTATCCATTGATTTGAGAGCGTTGCTTTCAGAGCCAGTCATTCCATTTCCCGGGGTTTAGGGTTGCGATGGATCACTTTATGGAAGCTGCTATTGAGCAGGCGCGTCTAGGTTTCTCAGAGGGTGGAATACCTATTGGATCCGTGTTGGTCATTGATGGTGAGATTGTCGGCCGAGGGCATAACCGACGCGTTCAGAAGGGAAGCGCTATTTTGCATGCTGAGATGGATTGCATTGAAAATGCAGGACGCCTCAGTGCATTGGATTATCGGCAGTCGGTGATTTATTCAACATTGTCCCCGTGTTCTATGTGTAGCGGCGCGATTCTGCTTTATCGGATTCCCAAGGTGGTCATCGGTGAGCACCAAACATTCCGAGGGCCAGAGAACCATCTGCGGCAACAGGGCGTCGTGGTCGAGTTAGTTGACAGCCGTGAATGTATTGATTTGATGACACAATTCATTCAGGAAAATCCTCGCTTGTGGGACGAAGATATTGGCGAGTGATGACGGTCTCGCGAGCAGGGTAGTAATGAAAAGGGCATTTGCAACCGGAATATGATTGCCTGGCAACAGAATTAAACTGTTCTCGGAGAGTGGTCATGTGATCTCCGAACGATCACTGTCTGAAGAATCGACCAGCTGAAAAATCCACGGTCCGATGCATCCAGTGTCCGTTGAATCCACTGTCCGTTGAATCCACTGTCCGTTGAATCCACTGTCCGTTGAATCGTTGTTCACGAGAGTTTCATGTGAGAGCAAGGCTTGGACAGTTCCCGACTGCAAGCACTTCGAGCATTCGTTCGTGGTGACGTGCGATATCTGGTTTACCACTACACCGTGGTGAAATTTGTTAAGTTGTTGTTTAAATCGGCATTTCTTTTGAAGTTCATGCGGTATGAATCGAGGATTTTGCCAGCAATGTATGTATGCGTCTAAGCGTTCTTGTATGTCAAAAAATCCCTACGCCTCTGCGTCTGATGTGGAAGAAACTGCAGATGTTCGATCTCGACGTCTTGCGTCAAGGAAGATGCTCTGGTTTGGTTCGCTGACTGCTGTGATTTCTTTTCTGGTGTTTTGCGTGCTGATTAGTCGGCTCTTCTTTGCCACCTCTCAGGTGGGGAATGCCACGCCGGACCCTGCAGTTGTGGCAGATCAGATAAGCAGTGTTCTTATGCCTTTGGTGCTCACTGTTTTTGTTGGTCTTGGGGGGCTCATTTGTCTTGTTATTGGATTGGATAGAGCGTTCTATCCTGCTGGAACAGGACTTAAAAGAAGGTGAGGCGGGAGACGATGGATAACCTGACACGAGATGAGGTGGTGGAGATGGTGCATGTGTCTGGCCGAAGCCAGATAGTGGGGGGTATTTGGATTTGGAAAGACGGGATAATCAACGTGGCGTGACGATGGGCAACAGGAGTGGCGATGAGCGGGCGTAACATGAAAACGGAATTTCAAACAGATTTGATCGCTGACGGTGTTTTTATTGCGGCGAATGCGACGGTGCGCGGATCGGTGACGATAGGTGATCGTTCCAGTGTCTGGTTTGGCGCGGTGATTCGCGGAGACACCGAATCGGTGGAGATCGGGTGCAGATCAAATGTTCAGGATCTGGCTGTGTTGCACGCTGACCCTGGCTATCCCTGCCAATTGGGCGATGATGTGACGGTCGGGCATTCAGCGGTAGTGCATGGCGCGATCGTAGAGTCCGGTGCCTTGATTGGAATTCGAGCCGTTGTGCTCAATGGGGCGAAGATTGGTGTCGGAGCGATCGTGGGCGCGGGGGCAGTGGTGCCTGAGGGTGTGGAAATTCCCGCAGGACATCTAGCTGTTGGTGTCCCTGCCAAAGTGATTCGCGAGTTGACTCCAAAGGATGCAGAGCGTCTCGCTAGGACTGCAGGGCATTATGTGATTGCTGCTCAGGCCTACGGTGAACCCGCGGAAGGACAGTAGCCTCGCACACCTGCACTCGGAGCCAGAGTGAGTTTGGCGGTCTGGCATGCTTCCGAGTTGCGTGTTGTCGATGTGTTAGTGGGCCTTCTTGTGGTTACTGGGCCTTCTTGCAGACGCTTGCAGCAGAGCATCCGCTGCAGCCGCTCCCGCACCCGCCGTCCTGTTCACCGCAGTTGGGGCCGCAGCCATCACTCAGCAGTTTCGAAAAGTGGCGAGTTCGAACGATCGATTCGTATTTTTCTGTGATTTCGCGCGTGATGGACTCTGCCATCGAATCGACGGAACCAAGGAAGTGCATCACTAACGTGCCACCGTCAAACAGCTGGTCAACATCCAGTAAAACCGACTGCGACTCGGATTCGGCGAGGGCGGTTTGGCAGGCTTCGACGGCTTCCCGTTTGTGGCGTTCCAGGCGGCTGAGCAGCAGTTCGTCTTCCTTCGTCGTGGGGCGTAATACCGACGCAGTTGGGGCACGAGTGATGGGCTGGTTGGCTGTTTCCGGGGACGCAGCGTCGTTTTTTGCGGTCTGATCTGACAGGCAGCGAATGATTTCCGCGAGCTCGGTGCCACGGCTGGTCCGCACGATTACACGCCTGCCACGCGGCAAAATCAACGGACAATGAGCCAGATGGACTTCGCTGAGAGCCCCAATTCGGACGTAGGAATACGACATGCGGTGATTAGTTGGAAAGTAGACGACTTGCCGATCTTGCGTGACGAGTTCACCATGGTGGCGGATTCACCGGAAATTTGCAATTCTTGTGAGTCGTCACGTTATTGAAACTTGCTCTTTTCGTTTGAGATTACACGAATATCATGTCGCTGAACCTTGAGTCTGAGCCGCTGAGTCGAGTTGCAGCTGATCGCTATCAAGAAATGGCCGATCAGGTTCTCGGTGGTGAGTCGCTGACCCGTGAACAAGCCATTTCAATTTTAGAGGCGCCGGATGTTGATGTAATGTCGATTCTGGCGGCGGGATTCAGAATTCGGCACCAGTACTTTGGTAAGTCGGTTCAGTTGTACTTTTTGATGAGTGCCAAGAGTGGGCTATGCCCCGAAGATTGTCACTATTGCAGCCAATCAAAAATCTCAGACGCCCCCGTTCCCAAATACAACATTTTGAAACGGGATGATCTGATGGAGGCCGCCCGACTGGCTTCCGAGCGAGGTGCCAAGACCTACTGCCTTGTGATTTCAGCCCGTGGCCCAAATGAACGCGAACTCAATGCTGTTGAGCAGATCGTTCCTGAGATCAAGGAAAAGTATGGGCTTGATATCTGTGCTTGTCTGGGGCTGCTCTCGAAGGAACAAGCGGACCGACTGAAGGCGTGCGGTGTCGATCGTGTCAATCACAACTTGAACACTAGTGAAGATCACTATGCAGACATCTGTACGACTCACACCTATGCAGACCGTGTTCAGACGTTGCAGCATGTAAAAGATGCCGGGATGGAAATGTGCAGCGGTGGAATCATCGGGATGGGAGAGAAGTACGAAGATGTCGTGTCGATGGCCTTTGATCTCAGGGATCTCGGAGTTCAGTCCATACCACTGAACTTTCTCAACGCGATTGAGGGTACGCCGTTGCAGGGCAATGAAGAATTGACTGCCAATGATTGTCTACGTGCGTTGGCGATGTTCCGATTCGTTAATCCAGATCGCGAATTGCGAATCTCGGGCGGCAGGGAAATTCACTTGCGTTCCTTACAGCCTTTGGGCCTCTATGTTGCCAACAGTCTTTTTGTCGGTGACTATTTGACAACCAAAGGGCAAGCGCCGCAGGAAGATTATGACATGATTCGCGACCTCGGATTCGAAGTAACCGAGTCTGCCTGCGATTCCTGACTTGCGTTGATAACTGCTGAATCGGCGCGGGTTCGCTGCACAGTCAGCGAACCATGGCATCAGGCGGTTGTCGTGGTTGCATCGGCTGAACGCATGACTTCATGCCCCGGCGGGCATGAAGCGTTTTGCGTTCGTGCATTGACCGCGTGGTTGGATCGCGTTGATCACTTGACAACGTCAACAGTGACACCAGGCCAGTCGTCCGTCCGGAACGGGGTCATCTGCAGGCCCTCACTGCTCTGCACGTTGCAAACGGGATTGGTGGCCCACGCGTAGCGAACAGCAACGGGATCTTTTACCTCTTCGCTCCAGACTTCGATCGTGTCTTTACCTGTGATTTTGGCTTTTGCGTTGACAAACTTTTTGTCTTCACCCGCAATCGCGAATCCAAGAGGCTCTCGAAC
>JAPOKD010000443.1 GCA_029977825.1 Planctomycetota bacterium
CCCCTGCCTGACCTCGTTCTTTTCCCTCACGCGATGCAACCTCTCCATATCTTTGAACCCCGGTATTGCGAGATGTTGAGTGAGGCACTGGCTGGGGATCATTTAATCGCCATGTCGACGCTCACGGGTGTTCACGCAGTCAGCATGGGCAGTGAGCCAACGATTGCAAGCACCGTTTGTCTGGGCCGGATCATTTCGCACGCTGAGGTAGAAGAAGGACGACACAATCTATTGTTGGTCGGTGTGCGTCGAGCTCGCATTGTCCACGAGTTGGAGGCAGGGCGACCATTCCGAATGGCGAAGGTGGATGTTTTGGATGATATTTATCCACCCACTGGGGCCAAGGGCCGCGGGCAACTGAAAAGCGAGCTGCTGGAAGCGTTTGGTGAGGTGATCCCGGCGAGTGTCAACTCCCAGCAAAACTTACACGACCTGATGGCGGGGCAAATGGGATTGGGACCGATTACGGATATCATTTCCTATACCCTGCCGTTCTCGGTTGAGGAAAAACTGCAACTGCTTGGTGACGCAGACGTGGATTCGCGTGCCGCAGACCTGGTTCGATTGTTGAAAAGTGGCAGCATTGATTTGCAGTCGGATGCCGGTCTAGGGTTTTCCTCGGTCGGAAAGAAAAATCAGGAGTTCCCCCCTCCCTTTAGTCTGAACTGAGTTCATGGAAATTATTGATACCCTCTCACGCATCGTGCACATTGGTACTGCGATTGTCCTTGTTGGCGGAAGTGTATTTACACTCATGGTGTTGATGCCCGCCGCCAAGGAACTGCCTGATGAGCCCCACGGAAAACTGGCTGAGGCAATCACGGGTCGGTGGAAACGATTCGTTCATATCGGCGTGTTTCTGTTCATTCTGAGCGGTTCTTACAACTATGCCCGAGCGCTGGCCAATCATCAGGGCGACGGGTTGTATCACGCGCTGCTAGGATTGAAGATGCTTCTGGCTTTAGGCGTTTTCTTTTTGGCAGCGGCTTTGGTGGGACGTAGCTCCAAGCTCGAACCAATCCGCCGTGCCCGTTGCAAGTGGCTTAAGGTGCTAGTGGTTCTCGCGGCCGTGATTGTCGCAATTTCGGGCTACGTCAAAGTCCGTGGAATACCAACCCCTGCGTCATCCGTCACGCAGGCTGAGCCCTTAGACGTAGGTTAGGCTCGGCGGTTCGGGCACCGCCATTTGCAGTAACCGGTGTCACGAGGTAGCAGGCACCAAGTTGCAGCAAGTGACCTCTCACATCGAGTGTGTTTGCTTGCCGCGCAGGTTGGCGTGCACTGCTCAGGACTCGCGTTTTACGCAGCACGGCGGTGGCTCGTTGTCTGCATTCTGGCGCGGTCTGCAGGCTAATTTCCGAGTCCCGGTGCCAATGGTGGAGTCCCTGGCGGTGATAAAGCCGGTCCGCGCGCCTTCAGAATCGCCTTGATCATTTTCTCGGCCGCCTGACGCTGCTCGGGGGCGTCCTTTGGAAATTTGATGTCGCTCGGTAGAAAACCGAACGTTGGGTGTGGGGTCGCCCCGGTGAAACCAACGTCTTCCAGGTCCACGCCACAGATGCAGGCGATTGCCGCAATCGCTAAGTCACTCACCTGGTTTGTGCGTGTACCTTGAGTTGTGATCGAGGGTCGGCTGACGGGGCGCTGGTCGTTTAACAAGGTACTTATCGCCGGCAGATCATTAACCGTTCCGGATTTGGCTAAAGCTTGCAAGCATTTGGCAATAACTGCTGGGCTGGCATCGTTTTCGTTGAGAATGGTGTCGATGGCGACTAGTCGGCATTGAGGCATGTCCCAAGACATGCCATGGAAGAGTACGTCCTCGCGATTTGCCAGGCTGGTTTGCATCATCCATCGACCAAGTAAAAAGCGAAAGCTTGGGGAAAGCTGCTCGTCTTTCCGAATTTCGGTTCCTGCCGTGGATTGCCAGGCACTGATCACAAGATCTTCGGACGCTTCGGGCATCACGAAGTCCGGGTAAATGGTTGGTAAAATCAATGCAAACGCATCAGCGCTGGTGGGGAGTTGTCTGGTTCGCTTTTTCTCCATGGCCGCGATCACGCTTTCCATTGCGACGGTGCGATCGCGGTTTGTCTGGTCTCTGGGCATGGAGGCAGGCAGGGTGGGATGTGCACGTAAAATCTCCACGAACAGCGTGCGAGTGGCGATGGTATCGTCGCCGAGGATCAGGCGTATTTCAGGCCAGCCCTCGAACTCCACAGGTTTCATCGCCATGAAATCCTGTATCTGTACCTCAATCTGTCCATCAATCAACTGCTTGATCAGTTCATTGAGGCGGATCTGCGTTTCAGGCTCGCCAGTGACAGCAGCCTGTTTTCTCAAACTCGGCAGGGCTGGAAGTCCTATCTGTAAGAGCGCAGTTGCAGCACTTTCTCGCTGTGAAAATTTGGGAGCGCTGAGTTGTTCGATAAGGGAGTTGATCTTCTCCTGCTGTTCGGGCGTCACGGTTGGCGGTGGAGGAGCAGGACCTGTTTTAGTTTCCGTGACGTCGGCTTCTGTGTTTGTGCCTTCTGCTGTTGTTGGGGGCTTATCGGCTGGGACGGTTTGTGGGCCGTTCCCAGTTTCGTTCTGGCCCGCTGGGGTACCGCCAGTGAACAATTGCGCGTTCGCTGATTGCAACCCGGATCTCATCGGTCCCACCGTCGGATCCAGAATAGTTGCGTAGCCATGAAAACTCAGCCAGCCGCACAGCATAAGGCGGATGGCGAGTGGGCGGGCAGGTTGGCGTGCTCGGCGTTTCTCCATGTGTCGCAGCTTTACCGTTGTTTGCAGGTTTGCCATGGGTCAATGTCAGGGGCGATAGGGGGGTGACGCAGGCGTTGGTTAAGGACGCGTTACAGTTGATCTATCCGTTAGATCCCACAGAACTTGCCGGTTATCACGGGGCGACAGGAGGGATGCGGCGTGTTGTGGTGAATTATAGCGGGCGGCGAAGGTGCAGCGATTAAACTTCCTAGGACTATCATCCCGCGACAGCCAGCCCAAGGAAAGCCCGAAAACGGTTGTCGAGTTCATGAATGGTGGGTAACCTTGTATATGACGCAAGTGGAACTTCTCCGCCAGTGACGCGTCCCTTTTAGGGATTTGCGGCCGATTGCAGCCTTTACCTGCTAAAGAGCCATGCCAACAAATATGTCGATCGATTCTGACGCTGATAATTTACGTTTTGACGGAGAAAATGAGGCTGTGGAAGCTTCGCAGAGTGAGACTTCTGCTCTCGATTCCAGCATCAAACCTCATCAGGGTGAAACCCACCGTCAGATGACCGAGCGGTTGCAGAGGACCGGTTTTTCGACCCAAAGTGTCCACGCGGGTGAGAAGCGGCAGAAAGCCGAGGGCTCTATCTCTGCCCCGATCTTTACTGCATCCACCTTCACCTTTGACTCTACCGATTCGCTGATGCGGTTTGTTGAGGGCAAGGAGGAACGTGATGAGTACGGGCGGTATGGCACGCCAAATGAACGGACATGCGAAGCCAAACTTGCAGCGTTAGAGGGTGCAGAAGAGGCGATCATTTACAGTTCCGGAATGGCCGCGATTGTCGGGTTGCTCATGAGTCGCCTGAGTTCTGGCGATGAGATCGTGTTTTTCGACCAATGTTACCATCGAAGTCGTGAATTCTGCGCAAAACACCTCTCTCGTTTTGGAGTTGTTACGCGGCAGGTTCCTACCGGTGATTTCGATGCCATGGAGGCAGCGATCAATGGCAACACGAAGATGCTCGTCAGCGAATCGCCGACAAATCCGCATCTGACTGCCGTTGATCTCGAAAAGTTTGTGGCATTGGGGAAGTCGTCCGAAGTGGAAACGTTGATCGACGCTACACTGGCAACTCCGTTCAATCTTCGGCCGATCGATTATGGCGTTGATTTTGTTCTGCACTCGGCGACCAAATACCTCGGCGGTCATAATGATCTGCTCGCGGGAGTCATCTGCGGGCGAAGCGAGGCACTGGAACCGGTTCGTTCATTGCGGGGCATACTGGGCAGCGTCAATTCCGCTCACAACATGTACCTGTTGGAACGAGGGTTGAAAACGTTCGAGTTAAGGATGCAGCGACACAACGAGAACGGCCAGCGGATTGCTGAGTTTCTTGATAATCACCCACGTGTTGAACGGGTTTACTACCCCGGTTTGTCTTCACATCCAACCCATGAGATTGCTGCGTCACAAATGGCGGGGTTTGGTGGGTTGATTACCTTTCTCGTCAAAGATGCGGATTGGAAAGAAACTTCCCGTATCGTTGATGCTGCGAAGATTCCTCGGATTGCACCGAGTTTGGGTGGCGTCGAGTCGCTAATCGAACAACCGCTCGTGATGAGTTACTACCACTGTACGCCAGAAGAACGCGAGAGCTTTGGAATCTACGATAATATGATCCGCATGTCCTGCGGCATTGAAAATGCCGACGACCTGATCGCGGACCTGAAACAGGCTCTTGGTGCCTCTTAGCCACTAACCTGTGTTACATGGTATTCGCTGGCAGTTGTTGCCGTTGGCGAACGTCTTGCTGGTGAAGGTGGGAGTGTTTTGCACGCGATGGGTGTTTTCTCGAGCGATGACGGTTGCGACGCTGGGCAAGAGCATTGGGAGAGTGGAGACTGTTCCTTGCAGAATCATTGTTCGAGACCATTTTTCAAGACCATCGTTCGAGGGTGTTGTTCTGTTTCTGATGGCGTGCTGTATCGGTGGTTCTTATAGTTTCCTCACAATCGCAGATGTCCTGTTGGCCTGCTGAATCTGTTTGACAAGGCAGGAACCGGTAACGATCCCTGGTGGTGGGGGCAGTTGAAATGTTTAGTTGTTTGTTGCGAAAGTAGTTTTGATGAGCGAAACCGATGGAATTTCAGAAGAGAAGGCTGGTGATAGTTTTCGCACCCGCGCTATCCATGTTGGCAATGAGGTTGATCCGGCAACCGGTGCGGTGATTCCACCGGTACATTTCGCTAGCACATTTCAGCAACCCGCCGCTGGGGAGTGGGGAAAGTTTGACTACTCGCGAAGCGGAAACCCGACTCGCAGCCAAATGCAGGTCACTCTCGCTTCCCTGGAGGGTGGTGTCGGAGCGTTGGCCTTTTCTTCTGGGATGGCAGCCATCCATTGTGTCACCATGATGCTGAAATCGGGTGATCATGTTGTCGCTGGGTGTGACCTGTACGGCGGAGCGTACCGGCTTTTGCATAAAGTCTGCAGCCGTTCCGGGATCGAAGTGACACTGGTCGACATGACTGATGCGTCAGCAGTCGCAGAAGCAATGAATGAGAATACGAAACTGGTTTGGGCAGAGACCATCGG
>JAPOKD010000971.1 GCA_029977825.1 Planctomycetota bacterium
GCATCCTGTTGCTAGCAGGATTGTGAGCAACAACTGCAAATAGGTGGTTTGTTTTAAAAGCGAGCGACTCATCCGCTGGACTTCCGGGGTCGTGCCGTCGTGAAACACACCATACTTTCATCGCACAGCGCGATTCAGCGTGTTTCCGTACTGGCCGAGTGTGGAAGCCCCCCACGATGCCTGCTCTGCTTGTCTGGTGTTGCAATATGAACCAGAAAATCGAGTTGGCCTCGTCCAATGGTTCTATCGGATCACCAGATGTCAAACTTTGACGGTTCTGTAAAAAAAAGTGGATCGAAGATTTAGCAGGCGATCACGCTCGCCCCCCTGATCGAATACTGGATCCCTTGCTTGATCGGGGAAGATCCCAATTTGCAGATTGGGATATCTCCCGATCAGGCTGAGCCTGTTCGCCAGGTGTGAGACTATTTTCCAGTCTCAGGTGCGACTGTGGGTTGAGGAATCTTGTCGCCTTCGATCAGTTGCTCCACCGGGTTGTTGGAATTCGCACCTGTTGGTGGCAGCGGTTGATCCGAGGGAGAAGCACCTTCTTCCGGTGAATTCCGCAGTTGCTGCAGGATGTCATCTTCCTTTTGGAGCACGTCCTGAAGAGTTTCGTCGGCTTGGAATGCCGGCAAGGCAGATGGTGTGTTGTCGATTTCAGTCGTATTCACCGTGTCGATCCGCGGACCAATTTTTATCGCATCCCACGGTTTTGGGTAGAAATAGTGCATCACCGTACGCGGTTTGTGGTCCTTATACGCGTTACGGTGCTTTGAGGCGTGCCAAGACATTGCTTCGAGACTGCTGGGCGCGATGTAGTAGGAAACCTTTCCAGCGATATTGCTAGGGCGGTTGTAGCGACGTCGGTAAGATGGTGGCAACCAGTTACCCAGAGGTCCAATCAGGTCGATTCGTGGATGCACGGGGTAATTTTCTTTATCCGGGTGGTGCGCAAACAGCGTCGACGAAAGACACGCAATCAAAGTGGCAACGGTAAACCAACGCATGGCAAAAACCGGGGAAGCTAGGAGATGTCGGGAAACATTCGGAGTGTGAAACTGCAACAGGAGACGTTGCATGCCTTCCTCTGTTGTGTCGTCAGCGAAGACCCTTGAGCGTGACGCTGCTAACTAAATTGCCGATTCTGCAGGTCGGTGAAAGATTTCGACCGAGTTTTTGGGGAGAGGAGATCGTTGGTGTCCGGTTGGTGATTTGCTGAGGATCTTGATTCGGTTTGTCTTTTCAGGCTTCATTCGTGTTTTGCTCGGTTTTCCCGCCGCCGGATGCACACAGAACTGCAATACTGATCGTGAAGCCGGTGAGCAGAAAACTGTACAGTTTGAGGTCAGCGTTTGCTCGCCAGGAACCTTCGGAGACGAGGCCCTCGGCCTTCGCCAAGCCGAATGCCGTCAGAAGAATGGCAGGTACTAGGAACACGAGAAGTCGAATTTGACCAAACATCACAACCCGAATCGTGAGACAAGCAATTGCCTGCAAAAGGCACCAGACGCAAATCAAGACGGGCCAGTAAATCAGACTGGCGACCGGTGGCGTGTATTGCCTGCTTGTTGCAAGAAGCAGGGCGATGAGCGTTGTCATAGTGATGAGCTCGCCAACATGAAACTGCGCAAGATTTGGTTGTTGGCTTGCCTTTGTTTCCTCGTTCAGCCTAGACGCCCGCGGGACACTACCCCAGGCGATGGTCCAGCAGGGGATGGCTAGGGTTACAAAAGTGATTGGCTGCAGAAGAATGATCCCAGTGACGTTGATGGCGTGGCGCAGCGGATCAGGTGTACAGCAGACCGTAAGTAGTAAAATACAGCCCAATGCGGCCATGATTCGTGCAGAAAAACGGACAACTGGTGTGCGAATGCTGGTGGCAAGCCATGAAATGAAAGTGATCAGCCCAAGAAGAACACCTGCCATCCAGCTCTGACCCTGTGTCGTGGGCAGCTGGGCAGGTACGCGGTTTGCTTCGGTGGCAATCTGTGTCCCGGAATTCTCGGTCAGTGAATAGGTAGCCAGAAAAAGCAGCAGATTGATCACAAGCCAGCCGGTTACGATCACAAGCGTCATGCCACTGATGCTTGGACTACGGTATGTTGACATCAGATTCAGTCGACTACTCTAGTGACAAATTGCCCTTCATCCTCGTTCTTTCCCCACCCGCATTCAC
>JAPOKD010000975.1 GCA_029977825.1 Planctomycetota bacterium
AATTGGAATCGAAATGCTTCCTGCAAGCTAACCACATCGAGGTTTGCATCACGGATCACATCAGCAACAAATTCTTTGCGGTGCTTCCAGCTGTTGTCACCATCATTGGCCCGCCCATTGCGGATATTGAAACTCATCACGTTGACATCAATGCCAGCAGAAGCCGTGGCTTGTTGCGCGAAGCAGGGAATGGTCTCAACTGCCAGCATTGCTGAGACCGTGAAAACCGTGGCTAACAGGATTCGGTGTAGCATTTGATTTCAGCGCGATATGGCGAGGTAATGATGTCCCAAAGGACCGGCGTAGCATTGTCTTGAGGGCGATGGCATGGAACGTCATCCCAGCCACGGTGCCGTTGGGCTGACCCAGTCGCCAGCTGGTACATCAGTGAAGAGGTATCTGGCTTCCCGGTGTTACTGCATTCGCTGGATAAGGACGCGACTTGTCGAACACATACATCTGCTCAGGTGTTTCGATTGTGGTTGCGGTTTCATCATAGAGCTCGGTGATCGCATCAAAGACGCCTGATGGATCAAGTTTCAAGTGCCTGACCATGAATGGGTACATTGCCTGTCTTTTCAGGTATTGGTAACCGTGCTGACGTCCCGGGTAATGAACATTTTCGATATTTGCCTGCTTGCCATGCAGGGTGTAGATGTTGCGAATGTAAGGGTACTCAACTACGGGTGTGTTTTTTGTCCAGTCACCGCCCACCGAGACAAGTAGTTGTGGTCTGGGGGCCGCAAGTGCAGCGATTTCAGCGTTATTGGTTTCGAGCTCCGCTGTTTTGTGGATCGGCATGCCGCTTTCGCAGTGGCAACCGCCAAAAAAGTGTGCCGAGACCATCACGACGGGAACGGACACTGTGACGCGATTATCAACGGCTGGGAGAAGAAACGTCTGAGGTCCGCCCCCAGAGCATCCCGTGACACCGATTCGATTGTCATCGACATCCTCGAGTTCCTGAACGAAGTCAATGGCGCGGATGCTACCCCAGGTTTGCAGGGTGAGCGCCTGGTTGTGTTTGTGGTCCCAGCCATGGTGCAAAGACTCACCGAAACCAATCATGTCATAAGAGAACACTACAGCACCCATTCGAGCCAGAGTGGCACAGCGATGTTGTTGGTCAGGCCGCAAACGCCCACCTGCACGACCGGTTGCATGTCCATGGGGGCAAAGAATGGCGGGGAACGGACCTTCTTTGCCGAGTGGGCGGTACAGATTCCCATAAACGTAGAAGCCGGGACGGGCTTCAAAAGCAGCCGACTCGACCGAGTATCCGCGGTAGTCCCGCTTCTTGTGGATGATTGCGTTCAACGGCGTTCGAGCTGGTAACGGCATCAGTTTTGCGCCGGTAAGGATCTGTTCACGAATCGCCGCCGCTCGGTCTTGCCACTGTTCGAGATTGGAATAGGTGCTCGCCATGCGTTTTAGCTGCGCAACGGCATCAGCTTCAGAGTGGTAGTTTCCCTGGCACAGGGTCACGCCGCCCGGTTTTGCATCTTGAGCAGAGAGGTGACGGTTCGCAAATGTCGGGTGGATTGACAGCAGGGTTACGAAGACCGCAAAACGATAGAGATGCATGATGCTGGTTCTATGGGGTAAGACGGTTGGGGAGGGATGCAGTCGAGAGTTGGCGAGCAATGTGTAGTTTGCTGTGGCCTAAGATGTTAACCGATTCAGTTCAGTGGGGCGGGCATCGTGCAGCGCGAAGCGTGACAAGCACTAGCCGCGGCTGCGAAATAGTTTGCTCAATGCGATTTCGCGGATCATTGAGCGGACACCATAATTCCCCGGTTTTAACTTGCCAAGAATTTCAGCCACGTCGTCAGAGTCAGAGAACTCGATGGTGCGTCCCAAGGCGTATCCCATGATTGATTCGACCAATTCCTCAGCTAATTGATCTTTGTGTACCATCAGGACCGATTTCAGCTCCTGAACAGTTGTGAAGGTGGAACCGTCAGGCAGCGAACTGCTTGGGTCAATCTTAACGGGTTTCCGCCCGACTCTTTCTGTGTCCCGCCAACGACCGATCGTGTCGAAATTCTCCAAACCAAAGCCAATGGCGTCCATCTTTCTGTGGCACGACGCGCAGACACGTTGTTGTTGATGCAGTTTTACCATTTC
>JAPOKD010000024.1 GCA_029977825.1 Planctomycetota bacterium
GCGGTTGGTGCTGCGTCAGCGGTTGGTGCTGCGTCAGCAGTTGGTGCTGCGTCAGCAGTTGGTGCTGCGTCGGCAGTTGGTGCTGCGTCGGCGGGTTTCTTCTTTTTGGAACCAGGCCTCTCGGACGCAAGCTCTTCCTTTGGCGTATGTGGATCACTTACCTTTGCAATCTTGATTTGTGCATTCTTCACAAGCCAACGAACTGCTGAAGCGATCACACGTGGATCGCCAGCCAAACGTTTTGCCAGCGCATCTTCGAGGCCTGCCACCGCAGCAGTTGCATCCTGAATGCCATCTACTTTCTGCGCGATTTCTGCAAAGTCACTACCATCGCCTTTTTGTGGATTCAGAACACGAACAGCAAGCAACGTTGGATCATTTCCATGCTCATTCGACTCGGCCTTGAGTCGTCGTCCGAGTCTTCCCAACATCCGAAGCGAGTTGGACTTTTGGATAGCTTGCCCAATCGCAGGATCACAAAGCGACGTTTGCTCCCAAGCCACATGCAACTCATCACGTCGTTGAGCAATTTTCTGCTCATTCTTGATCGCTGCAGACAACGCCCATAAGTTGGATTCATTCAGTCCCCCCAGCTCATCGCATCGATAGCGTGCAAGGAAAGGCGGTAAGAATCCTTGTTCCAGCAAGGGCTGCGCAAGTTTCAAACTGGATGCATCGCAACGCCCGCGTTGAGCAATTGCTTCAAAATCGACGCTCATATCGAGTCCGTCTGTCTCTGCTTAGCTCTCCCCGACTTTGGGTGGGTCGAGCTTCTTTAGGAAGTGTTACTTAGTCGCCTTTCGAGAATGTGCTGCCGAAATCATGGGACCATGTCTTGGGCAGGAAATCTCCAAGGCATCACCGGCGCTGCCTATCGCGACGGAACTAGCACAATTGGAAGCCTGCGAAGATAGCGCGGTGGAGCAGGAATGTCAACCTATGCGTATCTGCGGGCATGTCTTAATTCAGGCAATTACTGATCTCTCGGGCCTATCCACCCCCCTTTGCACCACAAGCTTTGTGGCTGGCATGAGCGTTCAGCTCACGCCTAACACGTCCGGGACTGATTCCCAAGCGACTTCTCATCCACTCTTGCAAACTCACGATGCCGGAAAACTGCTTCCTGTGCGGCGTATTCTGCAACATTTAATTCACCCCACAACCACACCTTCAGCACCACACCCGGATCCGACCAAGGATCATTTTGCTGTTTCAGTGAACCGCGCCTCGCGCACAACAGTGACTTTGATTTCGCCCGGATAGGTCAACTCTGCTTCAAAAGCCTTCGCAATATTTTGACAGATGGCAGCTGCCTGCTCATCGGTCGTGAGATCACTGCTGACGATCACGCGTAATTCTCGCCCCGCACTGATTGCAAATGCCTGTCGCACGCCATCAAACCTGGCAGCAATGGACTCAAGTTCTTCCATCCTTTTGACATAGCGTTCCAACGATTCACGACGGGCTCCCGGCCTGCTGGCACTGCATGCATCCCCTGTAGCAACCAGCATTGTGTACGGGTGCTCCGTGACAATTTCATCGTGATGCCCCAACGCTGCGTGCACCACCTCAGGCCCCTCACCATGCCGACGGAGCAGATCAGCACCAATTTTAGGATGCCCACCTTCCAGCTCATGGTCAGCTGCTTTTCCGATGTCATGCAGCAAGCCACAACGCCGAGCGAGGTCCCCATCCATTCCCAACATCTCTGCGATCAATCCGGAAACAAAGGCTACCTCGACACTGTGGCGAAGCACATTCTGGCTATATGACGTTCTGAAATGCAGGCGGCCCAACATCATGATGATTCGATCATGCAACCCAGGCGCATTAACCTCATCCGCAGCCTCTCGCCCTTTTTGCATCATGAATGCTTCGATCTGTTTTCCAGTTTCGCCGACAACTTCTTCAATTTTCGATGGATGAATTCGCCCATCTGCAATCAGCTTCTGCAAAGCTTTGCGGGCAATTTCTCGACGCACAGGATCAAACCCACTGACGATCACGACACCGGGCGTATCATCGATGATCACATCGACGCCGGTCGCTTTCTCGAAGGCTCGAATGTTCCTTCCCTCGCGACCAATAATCCTGCCTTTCATATCATCAGTTGGAACATCAACAGTGCTGGTAGTAGATTCCGACGTGTGGACTGAAGCGTAACGTTGAATAGCTGTCAACAACATTTCTCTTGCTTGCGCGTCGACGACTTCACCGAGCAACTTCTTATGCTTCAACAAAGCCGATCCACGCTCATGCTCTAGCTCGCGCGACATGGCTTCCATCAATTTTTCACCAGCTTGCTCGCGTGTCATGCTGCTGGCCTGCTCGAGAACAGCGGTTTGTTCCTTCAGGGTGCCTTCCAGCTTCTCGCGTTGCTCAGCCAACCCCTTCAACTGGGCAGCCAGACGCGTCTGGCTTGATTCAAGCCCACGCTGCTGCTTTCGCAGTGAGTCTTCCTGAGCCTGCAATTGCTCATCACGACGGTCCAGTTTTTGCTCCCGCTGCAACTGGCTCTTACGCCCAGCGACCAATTCTTCGTCAGACTCAGCCTTCAGAGAGAGAGCGGCTTCCTTTGCTGCAACTAACATCTCACTGCGTTCGGTATCGGCCTGGCGTCGCGCAGACTCGAGAAGCCTTTCAGCTTCTTCTTCAAGCTTGGCCTTCCGTTTTTTTTCAATCAGCTTGAAAAAGCCAATCGTGATCGCAACCCCGCCCATCAAGGAGATCAGGATCTGCAGCATTTGTTGTGAAGTCATTCAACTGCCCTCTTATCAGAGGACTCAAAAACCACCAGCCTGAGGACGTTGTCCCCCCACGTTCCTGCCTGAGCAAGCCGACGAAAAGTCCTTGCTCTGTGCAAGGATGATCGGTTCCGGGTAGAAGAAGGAACGTTTCATCGGAAAATAAGTCGCGAATGCCGCTCTTTGCCAACAATGAACGATGACCGCACAAAGCCATCGGGCCACACTGAACGTGGGCTGTTGGGTCCTCATTTCCGTCTGGATTCCGCCGGACTCCAGAGACACGTCTCTTGAAGAGACGATCGTATACCCGCAACGCGACCTCAACACCGGCGGCGAAGCCATGGATGTATCGCAGAAGGATCGAATGAAGAAACGGCCACATGACGACGCTGAAGTGACAAGTTGGACAGAGCAACCAACGCGGCTTAAGTTCAGCCTGATTGGTGACAGGTGATTCTGTTGTCCGTAGTTGTTGTTAATCTTGGTGAATATTGTCGACGCACCACTCAGGCACCGTCGACAGTCATAGCGTAGCAGTTCGTCTCTGACCGCGATACAACGCGATTACGAATCGACTGTCATTCATAAGCTGCAATCGAACGAAATCATGAATACCCCCCAAAATAACGCACCAAGTTGGGCCAAGTTACTTGACCTGATGTCGACCAACTGGGAGACGCACAGGTGGCGAAACGTGGGGGTTGTGATCGGTTGCAGCGGTGGCGCTGACAGCGTTGCCTTGCTGCGATTGATGGCAGAGTTACGCACCCAAGGCAATAATCGGCCTCGCGGCTTTTTAATTGCTGCACACTTTAACCATGCCCTGCGCGGCACCGAATCCGACGAGGATCAGCAATTTGTCAGAAACCTCGCCGAAGATCTTGGACTGAGATTCCAGTCCGCACGCGCCCAATCCACTGAGACCAGTGAAGCCGCTTTGCGTTCCATGCGAATGCAATTCCTGACTGAAACAGCCCATGCATCTGGCGCAAGATACATTGCGGTGGCACACTCAGCAGACGACAACGCCGAGACCGTGCTGCACCACCTTCTTCGCGGGACTGGCCCCGCAGGACTGACTGGCATCAATCACACGCGATCCATCGGCACTGACCTCGTCCTGTACCGACCACTGATCACAGCATCACGACTTGAAATCAGAAAAGCATTGACTGAGGTTGAACAGTCTTGGAGAGAAGATTCGTCGAATCAACAACTGAATTATCAACGCAACTGGATACGCCACGAGCTAATCCCTACCATCGAACACCGTTATCCGCACGCAATCGACGCGATCAACCGGGCCAGTTCTGGACAACGGGAGTGGCGAAGCCTCATGGACCAACTGGCGCAGGCATGGCTGGATGATCATCAGGTACAGAAAAGAAGTATCAGAGTCCCAAGCGACTCGGTAACGCTGAAACGTGATGGTTCAACCGACCGCGTCGTGATTATCTCGGCCATGCAGAATCTGTGGGCCAGAATGGCGTGGGCCCGCGGTTCCATGACTCGTGATCATTGGTGTCGACTCGCCAGCACGGTCAATTCGCAGACGGTCGAAAGATATTCACTTCCCGGGCCGGTCGATGTCGATGCGACACAAAACGCCATCACCCTGTCCAGCAACAGCCTCGATCCCTCCGCACAATAGAATCTCAAAAAAGAAGCTCTAGAAAATTTCGCTGAACGTTAAAACCGATCGTTGAAGTGGAAACGCAGCACCAATCAAACTTTGCCCAATCCATCTGATGCAGATCACGACGTGATGAAACAGGCGTCTCGAAGCAGCAAAAGCTGCCCCACTCTGCAGCAAACTGCACGCGCAGGTCGAAGGGCAACGGCCAAATTCTCGGCCAAAACCCAAAATGCGAAGGGTCAAGCTGAGGGACTTATACGCCACCAAAACGGTGAAAAAGAGCAGCAACAAGTGGAGCGTTTTCGAGACGATGAACCGGAAGTTCTGGAAATCACCCCTAAAATCTGATGTTTCGGATCGCAAGGTACATCCTCGGTTCGACTTTTGCTTGGGTAGCTAATCCTCGATTTATGTGCCAAGTTGGCAGCTGTCTGGATAATATGGTTGCTCAGATTTGCGTCGAATTTCCCTCATCACTCAATCCCTAGTTTTACTCCGTGGCTGAAGACCTCTACCAAACGCTCGGCGTCGGTCGCGACGCATCAAAAGACGAGATCAAAAAAGCGCACCGCAAGTTGGCACTGAAGTACCATCCGGACAAAAATCCTGATGACAAAGTGGCGAGTGAGAAGTTCAAACGTGCACAGGAAGCTTATGACGTTTTGAGTGATGATGAGAAACGTGCTGCGTACGATCGCTATGGCGCCGATTTTGAAAAAATTCGCAGCAGTGGCTACCAACCTGGCGCCGGTGGCTTCGATGGTCTTGATCTGGACCAGATTTTCGGAGGTGGCAGGGGCCGTGGTGGCGGCGGACAAACCCAGTTCGACGGCTTCTCAGACTTTTTTGAACAAATGATGGGTGGTGGTCGTGGCCAAGGGGCCGGTGGTCGTCAGCGGCAAGCTCCGCCTCAAAAGGGTGGGAACACCCGTCACGAGCTTGAAATACCGCTTCAAACTGCTGTTCAGGGCGGGAAGACAGAGTTTTATCTGAATGAAGAAAAACTTTCAGTGAACATTCCTGCTGGTGTCGAAACGGGATCCAAAATCAGGCTCCGAGATCGGGGACAACCATCGCCTAACGGTGGCCCCAGCGGCGACCTGATCCTTTTGATCAAAGTGTCCGATCACCCCTGCTTCCGTCGTAATGATCGCAATCTGGAACTCAACCTTCCCGTAAGCGTTGGCGAAGCTGTTCTGGGTGCAAAAATTGACATCCCCACCCCGTCAGGCACAGTCGCCCTCAGTATTCCCGCTAACAGCAGCAGCGGACGCAGACTTCGCCTGAAAGGGCAGGGTGTCAAACAGCGCGATGGATCTGCGGGCGACCTGTTCGTAGTGTTACAAATCGAAGTGCCTAAGGAAGCCGACGAAGAGTCCAGAAAACTCATCGAAGAATTCGAAACACGAAATTCGGTCACCCTCCGTGAAGGTTTGCTTTTCTAGTGCTGTTTGTTCATCCTGCCTGAGGTTGCTGCGGTCATTGCCACGAACCCCGCGAACTGAGACAGGCGTGACATCTGTGCCTGCCAAGCCTGTGCGGTATGCTGGTGCCGGAATGCTCCGTGAGCAGCAATAGGTCGCAGGAGTACAATCGCCTTGTGGTTACTCTCCTCAATATAGATGCCACCGACCCACAGAACCGTCGACCGCGAATTCTGGCGGTTTATTCATAAGACCCAGCATGCGTTACTCGTTCGGCAAAACACGACGTGTCACTCGAAGCGGAGATTTCACCAGGATCATCCGTTTGGGAACATGCGTTGCGGACGGCACGCTGGTTCTATTTGCCCTGCCGAAACCGGCGGGTGATGAGACGATCAGAATCGGGATCACGATACCGAAAAAAACCGGGAACGCTGTTGTACGTAACCGCTGGAAACGACTGATCCGGGAATCTTTCCGCCGGCAGCAGGCGATTCTGCCAGTGGGCTACGAATTCATCGTACGCCCCAAACGCGGTGCAGCCCCGGACTGGATCGCGATCCAGAAATCGATTCCACGTCTGGCTACAAAAGCAGCCAAACGGGCACGCCAGGCGAACCCACAATGATCAACTAGGCAGCAACCTTGTTCGCGGCATTGGCGAAGTAATCAGCAACTACCTCGATCACGCGACACTGCTCGGATTCGGTCAAGCTGGGAAAAATTGGAAGGTTCAGCACTTCCTCGCTGGCCCTCTCTGTTTCAACCAGTCTTGTGCGATCTGCTTGCAGATAAGTGAAGCACTCTTGCTGATGCATCGGGACAGGGTAATAGATTTCGCTGCCGACGCCATGTTCAGCCAAATGTGCTCTCAACGCGTCACGTCTGCCACCAGCAACGCGGATGGCGTACTGATTCCAGACATGGAAGGCATTGGCGTCGTGCGTTGGCAAAGTGATGGCATCCTGATCCACAAGATTTTCTTCCGTCAACATTCGCCCGTATCGTTCCGCGATACTGGAACGAGCTTCGACGGCAGCGGGCAAATGCTTCAGCTTGACCCTGAGCACGGCAGCCTGAAACGTGTCCAATCGGCTGTTAATACCTACCACTTGGTGGTAGTAACGAGGTCGCATCCCATGACCTGCAAACAACCGAAGCCGATCGGCAGTCGCTGCATCACAGGACGTCATCATGCCTCCATCGCCCATTCCGCCGAGGTTCTTAGTCGGATAGAAGCTGAAGCAACCAATCAGCCCCCAGCTGCCAGCTGGGCGGGAATGATAAGCTGCGCCAATGGCTTGGGCGGCATCTTCGATGACAGGAAGATCGTGTTCGCAAGCGAGCTGACAGATTCTGTCGATTTCAGCACACTGCCCAAACAGATGAACAGGGATAATCGCTTTGGTTTTTTCGGTGATCGCTTCGGGAATTTTATCAACATCAATGTTGAATGTGTCTGGCCTGATATCGACAAAGACCGGTGTTGCCCCAAGACGGGTGATGCAACTGACGGACGCAAAAAACGTGAAGCTGGGTACGATGACTTCATCGCCAGGACCAATATTCAACGCCATCAGAGCAAGCAGCAATGCATCGCTTCCAGAGGCACAACCGACAGCGTTATCGACCTCGCTGTACGCGGCAACCTCTCGCTCCAGTTCCACCACATCGGGGCCGAACAGAAACCTTCCGCTATCCACCACTGCGGCGAGAGCTTCAACAAACTCATCCCGGTGGGGAAGATTATCTCGATTGATGTCCAGCAACGGGACGTTATTATTTTGGTCAGCCATCGTACAACCTTCCGTGGTTGGGCTAGGGCGGGAACAGACTTCAAGTCAGGCTCCACGTAGAATTAGTCCGAGTGGGTTCTGCGGTCAAGGTCATTCAGCCCGATCCCAGCCGGTGGGGTGCCACCGCGACGATCCGTCCGTTTTTGCGATAGAATTTCATCCAACCCGGACCGTAATCTCAGGCAGAAATGGGCAAAAAAACCAATTTGGACCTGAGATAACCGCTCACGAACCCGCTCACTGCCTTTTCAAGACCGCATCGGATCTGTAATGGACAACATCCTGCTTCTCTCCTGCGCCCTGATTCTTATCATTTTGAACGGTTTTTTTGTGGCAGCGGAATTTGCGTTGGTCAAAGTTCGGCCCGCCCGTATTGACCAGATGGTTCGGGAAAAACGGGCATTTTCAAAAACAGCGCAATGGTTAGCGGAACGCCTCGATAAATCCCTTTCGGCCTGCCAGCTGGGCATCACGATGGCCTCATTGGGACTGGGATGGGTTGGCGAACCGGCCTTTTCCGAACTGATTGAACCCGTTCTTGAGGCGATCGGGATCACCGATCCAGCCGTGCTGAAATTGTTCGGGTTCGGAACTGCGTTCCTTTTCATTACTGCCTTGCACCTCGTGGTGGGCGAGCAATTCCCCAAAATCTACGCAATTCGCCGTCCAGAATCGATGGTGCTGTGGTGTGCTGCACCGCTCAAATTCTTTTACATCATTTTATATCCCTCCCTGGCACTTCTGAATGAAACGACCGCTTTCCTGCTGAAAACCTGCGGCATCACGGGTACCTCCGAGCATGACGGACCCTCATCTGAATCAGAAGTTCGCGACCTCATTACGCAAGCACATCGGCATGGCTACCTTTCACGTGATGAGCACTCGCTGATCCATAACGTCTTCGAATTCGATGACATGATTGTCCGACGCGTCATGGTTCCAAGAAATGAGGTTTCATTCTTCGATATCAACGACTCGCTACCCCACATCATTGAACAAGTCCAACGTACCAAACACACCCGCTATCCCGTTTGCAATGGCTCGCTGGATGATGTCGTTGGCGTTGCCCACATCAAGGACCTGCTCGGCATCGAGCTTGATACACCCGATTTCAGTATCGAGTCCGTGATGCGGCCACCCAAAAAAGTACACGAGACCATGCCTATCAGTCTTGTGCTGCGTCACTTCCAGGCAACGCATCAGCTTCTGTCCCTGGTGCTGGACGAATTTGGATCGGTCACTGGAGTCGTCACACTGGAAAACGTGCTTGAACGGATCATCGGATCGGTAGAAGACGAATTTGATACGGAGCAGCCCAACATCATTCCCGCTGGTCCGGGCGAGTTTATCGTCGCAGGATCCACAAGCATTGCAGAAGCAAGGCAAGAGCTTGGTATTCCGCTTGATGAATCAGATCAGGCCGACACCATCAGTGGCTTACTGATGGACCATCAACAGAAGATTCCAAAACCTGGCGATACCGCCGAGCTTGAGGGAGCGACTGCAGAAATCATGGAAGTACGAAGTGACCACGCAAGCAAAATTCGCATCGTAATCACCAACCAGACCCCGGAACCGTGATTGCAATCACAAAAACCACGCACTCAACACAAGGCAAGACTATTGGCATCGCAACCAATCTATGGCTTGTTCTCGAGTAACGAGTTCTTCATCCAGCTGAAGCTTCCTCAAACTGGCAAGTCTGGTTCCGAACTCCGGACCAGGCCTGAAGCCAAACGCCTTTAAATCACCTCCGGTTAACAAAGGCGCAGGATTCAGCTTCTCTGCCGGCCACGTCAAGGCAAGTCTGGCAAAGTCACAACCATCGGTATCAATTCCGTCAACCGCTGCCAGAGCTGCCGCCAAACCCAGAATGACATGAGCATCCCGAAGCATCAGCGTGGGTTGCACAGTCGACCATGGCAAACATTTTGCATTCACCAATACCTGCCAATGCTTGACAGCTGCTTCGGACTGACGCAACTCCGCGCTGGAAAGCCGCCAACGCTGACTGATCTCTGGCAATATGCGTTCCGGCAACGCTGATCCTGAGTCCGCCAGCACCACAGCAAGACAAGCCAAGGCAAGCGGGAAAGTGCACGACTCGACCGAATGCAGCAGATGCTCAAGACGCTCCATGTCGATGCCTGGCAAATCAGGCAGCACGACACGATGAATACCGCTGCTGAGCATTTGACGCAAACCTTCGCAGGCGTGCGGAGACACCAGAACGCGACGCATTTCTGCGCCAATGCGTTCCCCACTGACACCACACATGTCATCGGCATGTTGCTGAATCGCAGCCAAGGTTCCCGCATGCATCGGAAACTGCAGAGTGGTTGAAAACCGAATCGCCCGCAGCATCCGCAATCGATCTTCACCAAAGCGTTGCACGGGGTCTCCGATCGTCCGCAAGACTCCGGCAGCCAAGTCAGCTTGCCCTCCTACGTAATCAATGATCTCACGTTGGTGGGGATCATAAAATAAACCGTTGATGGTAAAATCCCGCCGCATTGCATCATTGCGTGCGTCTCCGTAGTGCACCGAGTCCGGTCTGCGACCATCGCTATACTCACCATCACTGCGAAAGGTTGCCACTTCGATCGGCTCAATCGGCGACTGGACTGCAACGCTGCCTGTTTTCGGTTCGACAGCGCTGTCCTGCCCCAATGCAGCGTCGTCAGAACTGGTTTGAAACGGACTTCCATCCTCTGAGTGTTGCCCCTTCGGCTTCACGTTGGGCAATACTCCAATCACGCCGAATGACGCGCCAAAAGCAATCGTTCGCCGCTTTCCGAAAACTGCCCGTACCGCATCCGGTGTGGCATCAGTGGCCACGTCGTAATCCTTAGGACGACGCCCCAGCAGGGCATCACGAACACAACCACCAGCAAAGTAGGCAACAAACCCTGAATCACTGAGCTGCCGGATAATTCTCAACGCTTCACGGGCCTGAGAACCGTGAAGGTACTTTTGCAATGCAGCGTTAATAGCAGATCACCGGGATGAACATGAAACAAGGAAAGATGATGCCGAACCACTTGAGCTTACACAGACTACCGGATTACACAGTCGATTGTCTTGCTGCACCCTGCATGTTAAAAGCTGTGGCATGAATACAGCTAAGCAAGATCCATCACGGAGGAGAGGCGTAGTCGGCGTTATTTTCCGTGAAGACCGCCTGTTAGTCATCCGTCGATCGCTGACTGTCGTCGCTCCCGGGTTACTTTGCCTGCCCGGAGGAGGAATCGAAGAGGGAGAGACAGAATCAGAAGCGCTGGTTCGCGAGATGCAGGAAGAACTTGCGATCAAGGTTACGCCCAAGCGTTTGTGCTGGCGAAGTACCACCAGCTGGAACACCAAACTTGCCTGGTGGATCGCTGAACTCGACCCGACGGTAACACCGGTTGCAAATCCAGACGAAGTTGCAGAGGTGCATTGGCTCCGTCGTGAAGAGATTCTTGAGGCCGAAGACATGCTTCCCAGTTTGCCAAAATTCCTTGATGCCTGGGAGCGCGGTGAGATCGATCTGGTCACTGATATGTAAGACACGCTTGTGACCGCCCAAACGGGAAACAACCAGACTTGCATGCCCAAATCAGACCACAGGTAAGAAGCTCGCGAGCGTTCGCGACCGGGCACTCCATGTGCCCGGTCCGTGAGGTTTCGACAACGTTCGATGAAGAAGAATCACGACCGTTGAACGATGTCAGCCCGTGGCCGCAAGCTGACTGCGCAAACCCCACGCGAGGCGAACTCGCGGAATCATTGACGGGACCTTGGACAACTCAACCAATTTGGAGCAATCCACCTAAACTGAATGCTGTCAAAGACTTGCATTCAAATGATCATCTCTAAAGGTCGTCAAAAAAGGGCACAGTCTCAACGACCGTGCCCGTTCCATCAGCACTGCTAGGGTACGCGGTTACCGCATTCGGTCAACTGCAGATTCTCGATTTCGCTGATACAGGAAACGCCCTGAGGCGGTAAAGCGTTTGGTAAGAGCAGTTTAAAAAATCTGACGCTTTTCGGAGCAAGTCTGGCCGCGACGCCGAACTGGAAGCGTCACAAGACGGCGAACCATCCTAGCAGGGGGTATCAGGGTTATCTGAGCCACCTAAAGGGCTCCAAACTCGGCCAAACACCCTCAACAACCAAATGACCCAAATTGCCCAAGTTCCGGCCGGTTTCTTGCCAAGTTCCGACTCGGTACGCTTAGTGAGACAACGATCTGCTCACAAAGAAAGGGCCCGAAGTGCGAACTGACGATACAAGCGTACACCTAGCGATTGACCTGGGCGGATCCAGCGGCCGCGTGATCGCGGGATTTGTTGACGCCGGCCAACTGCAGCTCGAACAAGTCCATCGTTTTGCCAATGACGCTGTCTGGATTCAGAATTCACTCCAATGGGATTTGCCAAGTTTGTGGCAGGAAATTCTGACGGGATTGCGAGCAGCATCGGACCGCTACCCGAAGATCGCTTCGGTCGGAGTGGATTCGTGGGGCGTCGATTACATTCTGCTGGACGAACAGGACCTGTTCGCGGGCCCCGCCCGTACCTACCGCGATCCGCGTACAGTTGGAATTCTCGAAAAGGCATTCGAGATCGTCCCCCGTGAGGAGATTTTTGCAGCGACCGGCATTCAATTCATGGTGATCAATTCGCTTTATCAGCTGCTGGCTGCTCGCCTTGCCGATGAGACCTCGCTCAAGATTGCCGACGGTTTCCTGATGATTGGTGATTGTTTTCACTGGTTACTGACCGGTAAGCGCAGTATTGAAGCGACCAACGCTTCGACATCGCAATTGCTCGATGCCAGCACCAAAACATGGAGCGACGATTTAATCACACGCTTTGGCTTACCGCGTGGCATCTTCAGTGATCTCATTGAACCTGGCACCACACTCGGTCACGTGCAACCCTCAGTTGCATCAGTTACCGGTCTGGAGGACGTACCGGTCGTGGTACCAGCCACGCACGACACGGCATCGGCAGTACTTTCGGTTCCAGTGGATGACTTTGCTCCGGAAAAACCAACATGGTGTTACATCAGCAGTGGTACATGGTCACTGATGGGTTGCGAACTGTCCGAGCCACGAGTCAATCCTCTGTGTTCAGAATTGAATTTCACCAATGAGGGCGGAGTTGGCGGCAGCACGCGATTGCTGAAAAACATTGGGGGATTGTGGGTATTTCAACAGATCCGAAAATCACTGGAAAGACGCGGCACTCCTCCATCGTGGGACGACATGGTTCAAGCGGCAGAGTCCGCAGAGCCTTTCGCATTGTTGGTCAACCCGGACGATCCCTCACTGGTAGCACCGGAAGATATGATTACTGCGATCGAGCAACTCGCGGAACGCACAAGTCAACCGGTGCCCTCGAATCATGCCGTGTTATTCCGTGCGGCTCTGGAAGGACTCGCTCTACGATACCGAGCCTGCCTCGAAATGCTCGAGTCACTCATTGAAAACCGCATCGAGACTATCCACATCGTGGGTGGTGGATCGCAGAACCAGTTGCTTTGTCAGATGACAGCTGATGCCTGTAATCGCAAAGTAATCGCGGGTCCTGTTGAGGCAACAGCGATTGGGAACGTGATGATGCAGATGATTGGTACAGGCAGCCTCGACTCGGTGGCGGCTGGTCGGGTTCTGGTGCAGAAGAGTTTCGACACGGTGCAATTTGAGCCTCAGAATCCTGACGTCTGGACCGAGCCAGCCAACCGATTTGCCAGTCTTTAGCAACGACTGCGTTCCACGGGACCGCCTGACTTCGCAACAAACCGCCTGTCGGTCCTACGCAAAACGCCCTTCTGGGGCTACATTTCACGCTTCCAAACCTCAATCCCCTTTATCCCCAAGCGACCGATGTCAACGGAACAACTTGCTGAGCGCAAGACTGAAATTCGCAAAGCGGCTCACGCTGCCCGGAAAGCCCAAGCTGATAAGGAGCAAGTGAGCATCAAGATCACGGATCGAGTGATGCAACTGCCCGAGTATCAAGCAGCAAATTGCATCATGTGGTACGTCGATGTGCGTGATGAGGCAAGAACCCGACATGCCCTTCCAGCAGCCCTCGCCAGCGGAAAGCAGATTGTTATCCCTTATTGCGTGGATGGCGAACTGGAGCTTTTTCATCTTGAGACGATGGATGAACTTGAATCAGGCATGTACAAAATTCTGGAACCACGAGCCGATCTCCGCGAAGTCGCAGAGAAACGCGTCGATGTTGGCTCGCTTGACTTGATTCTCGTGCCAGGCGTCGCCTTTGATGATCGTGGTGGTCGGACAGGACATGGCAAAGGCTATTACGACAAACTGCTCGAAAATGCCAAGGCCGAAACGCCACTGGTTTCCCTTGCATTCGAATGCCAGATGTTCGATGAAATCCCGATGCAGGATCATGACATCTTCATGGACAAAGTGGTCACGGAAACCAAGGTCTATGACGGCATCGGTCGCAAGGGTTGAATGGATTCATGACAGACCTCAAACAGTTGGTGGACGACACCTACGCAGAAGGCTTCCGCAGCATTTACGGAGAAGTTCTGGTCACAGCACGTGACAGAAAATGGCTCCAACATTGCGTCAACGCCGCGACAGGACATGCTTCCAGCACCATCATGTGTGACTGCGAAGCCGGTGTGTCCCGATGGATTGATGAAGATCAGGCAGCGGCAGGCGGAACACCGGATGGCCGCGTTGGAGCGGTGCTGCAGTTTCATGTGCCGCGGTTCTTGAAGAACCGCCGCAAGCAACTGGAAAAAGTGATGCTGGCACGGATCAGTCAGAACGTGCTTACATGTCCCACCGCTCGTTGCTTCAACCAACTTGACACTGAAGACTATTTCAAGCTCGGCCGGAAGGTCGCACTCTTTGGTGATCGGCATCAATTTCGTGATGTGCGTTATGACCAGAAAGGCTGGGTCATTCCGATTCTCGGCGGTGAATTCTTTCTGTCACGCCGTTTTGGTTTTCGTGATGGAGTCATGGGTGGCAACCTTTGGTTCTTTGGTGCAGATACGGACACCGCGTTGGATGCCGCTGAACGGGCGGCAAATGCCGCTGAAGAAACTCCGGATTCAGTTACCACCTTTCCCGGTGGCGTAGCGGGCAGCGGATCCAAGGCAGGCAGCAGCTACGACTTCCTCATCGCTGCGACTTATGCCGAATACTGCCCCACCTTGAAAGACAAACTCGGAGACAAATCAAAGGTACCCGATGGTGTCAACAGTATCATGGAGATCATCATCAACGGGCGTGACCTGAATGCCTTGCAGAATGCAACACGAAATGCGATTCACGCAGCGGCTGAAACGCCAGGACTGATTAAAATCAGCGCTGGAAACTACGGTGGAAGGCTTGGAAAAACGTTTGTGCACCTGCACGAACTGTTGGACTGAAGTCCATGAATGGAAGCTTACTTCACGATGCCAAGCAGGACTCGAAGCAGGCGACAGCCCTCGCCAGACCCCTTTTTTGCCATAACCCTTTTTTGCCAGAACCCGCTTTTTACTGGTTTCGTGAATCAACTCGGCGGATCACCCATCGCCGGGAACGAGGTCGTGCCAGCTTTCGCAGTTCACGATCCAGATGATCAGCCCCAGCCTGTAACTCCTGCAGCTTTTCCAGAAGAGATGAAGAGCGGCTTTTGTACTCTTCGCTATCTACAGGGAATCGGCGTTTGATACCTTTGATGGATGTCATCAGATCACGTGAAGGTCGCACGAATTCGTCGTAACGGAGGCGATTCAACTCTGCAACTTCAAGCGATTGTTGATACTGTGGTGTCTTCCGAAGCTCTTGCAACTCGATTTTCGTACCAAGTTGCACGTGACTCCAAGTCCCGATCAACTTGCCATCCACACGGACTTCATATTGTCCTGGTGCCAAGCCTGCAACTTTAAGCCTGTCTGCGCTGAGACGATGACCGGCATGCGTCATCTTGAATCCTTGCTGCCCGTCCGAGGGTAGATTCCAACGTAGTTTGACCGTGCTGTGCTGTGTTGGGATCACCCATGGCAAAGCGACTTCATCATGATGGAATTCGATACTTCGCCCCTGATCAGTGACCTGCAAATCCCGGATACCCTCACTGGCGACCCATGTTCTGCCTGAATCAACGTTCCCTCTGCTGCTCACAACCCGCGAAGCACAGTACCTGCGTTCAACTCCGAGCTGCATCAGAATTTCATACGCGATCACGACCTGCCCCGATGCCTGCGGATGAATAGCATCGCCAACGAGAGTGAAATTCGGATTCAAGCGTCGTCCCAAGTCGGTGTACGAATTGAGTGGAGCCCACAGATTGACAAATGCATTTCCACGTTTTCGCGACTCATCCCACGACCACGCGCCAAACAGCGACATCAAAGCGTTGTAACTGCTTGAAAATGTCTTGTTGCGGAAACGCCAGGTGGGGTCATCCTGACGCAACCGTGTGACTTCGTGATCAAACATTGTGGGTGACAGGACAATCGGCTTGGCACCGATAGATTCAATGCGATCCAGTAAACGCTTCATGTTCACCTGATACTCCGCAAAGATTGACGCATCAAACTCCCTGTATTGACCATCGTTCATCCCAAACAGCACCGTCACATAATCTGGATGGTGAGACGCAACATCCAGGTCGAACCGCGCGAGAGCGTCCGAAATGGAATCGCCTGCGACACCGGCGTTGCGAAAACGAATTCCCAGATCTGGGTAACGCGTATAAAAAAAGCTCTCCAGATACTGCGTGTACAAACCCTGATGTGTGATGGAATCACCCAGAAAGACGACCATCGCATCCTGCTGTGTTTTCCGCGGCCACAAAAAATCACCGCGTTCCTTAGCCCTTGGGACTACCCGCTCGCTCCCTGCATGCAGCGTGTCATTTTCCTGTGCAACTGAAACGTTCACCAGAAGAGATGAACAGCAAACAAGAAACATCAGGTCAAACACCCGCCGAGAAATTCGATGCGACTGCATTCGCACCAGCAGCACATTTCCAAGACCACCCCGAAATTCCGGAACGTGTGTATTCCTCGGCCCCCATCCTCGGGGTGACGCCGGCTTAGCGAAAACCATCAGATTTTGCCATGAATGCTGGCGACTAACTGGAAAAATCATGCCTTTGAAAAACTCCTGATTCAATTCGCTGGGCTGGAATCGCAAGTTAACCTTCACATCCTTCCAAACTGTAGCAAACACGCTGCAAATACGCAGCAAAAACATTGAGCACCGGGATATTGGAATGGACTAAACTCAATGAAACAAACTCACTGCAACATTGCTGCTGAACCGCTGATTTAGAACAGCCACTTATTCAACCTGACAACAGGATCATGAAGTGAAATCCTTTACCTGCCAGACCAGTTTGCTAATCGTGTTTCTCGTTCACTCGAACGCGCTCGCGCAAAACCGCTTCGTTCCCAACTACGACGAAACTGCGATTCCAGCATACGAACTCCCACCAGCCTTGGTAACCAACGCCGGCGACAGCGTTACCGATCGCAAACTGTGGGAAAACACGCGTCGCCCAGAGGTGCTGGAATTCTTTCAGTCCGAGGTATATGGACGCTGTCCCGCAGCATGCGAAATCAAACACGAGGCCGTCAGTGAAAAAACTGACGCAATTAATGGCAAGGCCATTCGACGTGAGGTCGATGTGACCATGGTAACGGGATCGCGCAGCACGACCATGCGACTGCTGATCTATACCCCCAAGTCCTCTTCCAATGTACCCGTTTTCATTGGACTGAACTTCCAAGGAAATCACACCATCGATCCAGCCAAGGATATCAGCATCACCAAAAACTGGATTCGGAACCGTGGCGGTGTCAAAGACAATAAAGCGACTGAAGCAACGCGCGGTACCGCTGCAGGAGGGCGTTGGCCAATCGAGACAATCATCGATCGTGGATATGGTCTGGTCACGATTTACTACGGCGACATCGACCCGGACTTTGACGATGGATTCAAAAATGGCATTCATCGACAATTCGAACAGCAAATGACACCAATACCGCCGGGCGAACGATGGGGAAGCATCTCAGCATGGGCGTATGGCTTGTCGCGAGCCGTAGATTACTTTGAGCAAGATGATGCCATTGACGCAAAACGTGTGGCAGTCATTGGACACTCACGTCTGGGAAAAACTTCACTATGGGCGGGAGCTACTGATCCTCGCTTCAAATTGGTGATCAGTAATGATTCCGGGTGCGGTGGTGCCGCCTTGAGTCGTCGGGCGATTGGCGAAACCGTGGCACGCATCAACACTTCGTTTCCTCACTGGTTTTGTGATAACTACCAGAAGTACAACAACAACGAAAATGCCTGCCCTGTCGATCAACATATGTTGATCGGTCTGATTGCCCCTCGCGCGGTATATGTTGCCAGTGCTACCGGCGACCGGTGGGCCGACCCTCGGGGTGAATTCCTGTCATGCGTTCATGCTGACCCGATTTACAGGTTGCTGGGCACCTCCGGAATGGGAGGCGAATCACCACCTGCGGAATTCCCCATGGCTGAATCCCCAATCAACTCTGGACATGTCGGCTATCATCTGCGCACCGGAGAGCACGATGTCACTGATTATGACTGGGCCCAGTATCTGGATTTCGCGGATCAGCACGTCAAATGACGATCCAACTTTGGATAGGCAAGGCCATCCTGCTTCAGACACTGTCTGGATTGAAGCTCGGACATCACACCAGAATTAGAATAACCATGCCGGATGTGCCTCCTCTGGCAACACGACATCAGAACGCAACTGGAAATCGGAACCGGAGTATCAAATTTCAATGCTCTTTTTACTGCTCAGACTTTGCCCACCGCTTCTTACAACGACGCTGATTGCCTTGATCGTGACGGGTTCTGTGTCGGTCGGCTATGCAGAAAAGCCGAATATCATCTTCGTACTAGCCGACGACCTTGGTTGGTCGGAGCTTGGATGCTACGGCAACGGCTTCAACGAAACTCCCCACCTCGACCAATTGGCTAACGACGGAATTCGATTCACACAAGCATATGCTGCTGCACCGGTTTGCTCGCCCTACCGCGCCGCGTTGCTGACAGGTCAGCACCCAGCGCGCATTGGCATCATGGACTACTTGCGTCCGAATTCAGCCAATGCTCTTTCCACATCTCACACAAGCCTTCCTGAAGTCCTTTCCAGAAATGGATATGCAACCGGCATGATCGGAAAATGGCACCTGACAGGATACGAGTACCACGCGGCTGCCCATGAAATAAAACCCCGGAACCACGGCTTTCAATGGGACTTTGCCCGTGAGGTAAAGGGAGTCGGAAACGGAGCCAACTTCTGGCCTTATGTTTTCAGACAACAACCCATTCGTTGGCTGGATATTCCTGAAAACAAGATGGGAAAAAACGAGTTCTTGATCGACCGCATGAACGAAGAGGCTGTGCAGTTTGTGAGACGGCACAAAAACCAACCTTTCTTTCTGTACCTCAGCCACTACGCCGTCCACTCCATCCTGAATGGCAAACCGGCGTTGGTTCAAAAGTACCGGGACAAACATCCTCCAGGGAAGAGTTCGAGGGACAAGTGCTACCTGTGCGAGGACAATGGACACAGCGGTGACTCATTGAATCACTGGGCATCCGATCACAACCCGCATTTGGCAGCGATGCTGGAGAGCATTGATGATGGAGTTGGGAAGCTTAGGCAAGAGTTGAAAGAGTTGGGAATTGAAGAAAATACCATCTTCATTTTCTCGAGCGACAATGGTGGCGAAACCAATGTGACGAGTAACCAGCCCCTGCGTGGCGGAAAAAGCGAATTGTACGAAGGCGGTATCCGCATTCCCCTGCTGGTCAGTTGGCCAAGCCAGATGCCCAAACAACGCATCAGTTCCGCCTGCACCACCAACACCGATTTTTACCCCACACTTCTGGAAGCAGTCGGGTTGCCCACGCCAGATACACAAATTCTCGATGGCCAATCTACATTAGCTGCGTGGCGGCAGCCCGAGGCAGGCTTTGCGGACAGAACACTGCACTGGCACTATCCACTGGATCAGCCCCACTTTCTAGGTGGTCGTTCTGCCGGAGCAATACGACGTGGCAATTGGAAGCTGATTGATTTTTTTGATTCGGGAGAAACGGAACTGTATGCGTTGGATACCGATATTTCTGAAACCACCAACAGAGCCTCGGAGCATCCTGAATTGACCAAAGAGTTGAAACAGGAACTTGCCATCTGGCAGAAACACGTGGGCGCCCGAACTCCTTCACCCCCTCTTTTGATCCAACCCCGACAACTTGCATTTGCTGACCATTTTTCTGACGGCCAAATAAGTCCGCGGTGGTTCTTCAACAAAGACTGGTCTGTTGAAAACGAAACACTAACGAGAAGTAAAACGGGAACAGAAACGAGAAGTAAAACGGGAACAGAAACGACAAGAATCTTCCTCAAGGACACAAAATTCACCGATGCCATGATCAGATTTGACTTCCGACTTGGAGACGCGAAAGACATCCGCTTGGTTACAGGCACTGGTGGGCATTACAACTCAGTGATTCATATCCGCCCCGATCATTTTTTTCTGCAGACAGCCAAAGATCCTGATGGTCCCTACTTCTCCTACCGCCACGGTGAATGTGCTTTTCAATTTCACCCGGAACAGTGGTACACAATGACCGTCGAATTTCTTTCAGACGAATTAATTGCC
>JAPOKD010000752.1 GCA_029977825.1 Planctomycetota bacterium
ACCGCAAGGTGCTTTCAGACCTCGCCTGGGCGCTGCACTTACTGCCTCCGAAGAAATACTCGATGAGCGTCGAAGACGGTACTCAGGATGTCTTCTGCAACTGGGCAGAGGCTTGGTGGGAAAAGGCTGATCAACCCACTACGAAACCGTTGCTGGCGGCGCTCTACAACAAGGTTCCTGACCACGCAGCTCACCTCAGCGGGATTCTGCACTTGGTCAACGAGTACGACCCTGACAACAGCGATCAGTGGCATCCGAGCAAGACGATCCCGCTGTCAGTAATCCAACTTGCGCTGGCGATCATCGATTGCCTTGTCGTCGAAGCTGAGCGATTCCACGCCAACACCGACGACTTAGAAGCTCAGGCCATTGCCAGGTTCAAAGAACTGCCCCCAGTCGAATGGACTTGGGACAAGTTCAAGGCCAAATGCAAAGACCCCATCCGCAAAGAGGGTTCGAAGCTGTGGACGAACGTCGTCACTGCGATGCGTGATGCAGGCATCGGCGAGGTAACCAACTCGAAACCACTCACGTTCCGCAGACGTACGGACGTTGACCGACATCGCAAGATGTCCGCCTAGAGCCCAGTCAGGCACTGCTATCGCGGTGCCACGGACACACAGACATCACTCACAGCCTCGTCTCCGAAAACAACCTGTTTCGGAGACGGGGTGTTTTTCTGTCCGTCATCAGCAGACGCACTGCGCCGCAACGGGTTTGTCCAGACATAGCGCGATGTCCGCGCATGTCCGCGTGTCTGCGAGTCAGCCACTGTCAGCACAAATCGCCAATCTTCCCCGCGTGCGCGGGGAACTCTTACTGAATTACTGAAAGCCGCCTTACTACTGCCCAGGATCTTCCTGCGCGGCCCGCCGCATCTTTTCCCAGTGGAGGCGGTTGCGAAGCTTCTGATCCTCACCCCTCTCTTCACGCTCACGCTGCAGCCTTGCTTCACGCTCCTTGGCACGAATTTCACCCTGCTTCTTTCTTTCGAGAGTCCACCAGTCGTCGCCTTGATTGGGGTTTTGCGCAGGCTGGGGAGTGTTCCAACGCTTGGGATCAATCGACTGGGGCTTCGGCTCAGGCAACGGCTGAGACGGTTTTTCCAGCCGGTTAACTCTTGCGCAGGAAGATTTTGCGGCTTCTTCCATCCCAGTAAAAGCCGAACTTGTTCGACTTGATAGTCATTCAAACGGAAATACTCTGTCTGAGGAAGACGTACGCTTTGGAATCGCTTATGCAACTCTTGCTCAAGATTCAGGCTGCGATCAGCAACTAAAGATTGGATCAGAACACAGGGCTGCAATTGCTTTAGACGCCTCTCAAGATTTTCGGTATGTCCAATTTTGTATAGATCACCATTACGAATTAGGTATACATAACCCATAACTTCCCGAGCCATGCAGACCAGAAGGATAGTTGACGCAAGGAACGTTGTGCTGATCCCTCCTCAACGCCGGCAGTAGTGCCCGTTGTGTCGATGACCGCGGAATCCGGCCTGATCAGCACCTAAAGCCATCATTCGATTCATCTGCGCCACGGCACCGATGACACAGGCGTAGTTACCTGACTCTTCCGCCTTTCGCGCCGTGCGCTCCAGGCGTCCGAGGCACTGGAACAACAGATCACGCTGGTTGATGTCCTGGTCGTTAAAAGCGTCGAGCCATTCCTTATGGGCTTCCTTCACAACAGTGCGGGCCTGTCGCCGAGATACCCCCCATGTCTCGGCAGTAAGGGAAGTGAGTTCCGAGAAGCCGACACCCTTGTCGATCTGAGAGACAGCCCAATGCTGTCTCTGCGCTTTCTCTTCCTTGGTGACTCTCTTGCGGGTCATGGCTATCTAGATAACAGTGACTGACCTCATATGGAAGATGCCTCTAGCGGAGCGGATACTCTCTTCGGGTTGGTCTTGGTGCTTTGGATTCCATGCGGGATCTATGCAGGTGTGATTGCTTCGTCCAAAGACCACAACTGGTTCCCATGGATTGTTGGTGGGTTGCTTTTCGGACCAGTTGCGTTGATTGCAACTGCTGGCCTGCCTGACCGAAAACTCACCCGGTATGTCCGCCTTATTAGCGGAGAAAACAATGAATCCTCTGAAGAAATAGGCTCGGCAACAAGAGCACAGAGTCTCAAGCCATCGGACTTGCGTTGAAGTCGCAGCAAGCCATCAAAATTACTGCTGTAAAGATTCTAATGCCGAGCGACAGGCTGCCGACAGAAGTACCGCTTGCGCATCGGACGCATGCCAGGGCAACGACCCTAGGGCTCGTCATGCGCTTCGTGTTGGCAACATTCGGCATGTTGGTGCTCACCACCAATATTGATCACAGGCAATAGCTTGACGGCTCTTCCTGAAATAAAATCAACTGCGACATATCGGCTATGATAGAACCACAAACGCTTGAGAAATTCCGCTCAGCAAGGCAAGACCTTGCTGTTAGAGGGGCCATTATTTTTGGCGTCTGAATGTGTAGCACCCCCCGTGATAACCCGTAAAGGGCTGAGAGTAAGTGGTCAGCTCCCAACCCTGGGCTCCAAGATCATTCATCAGACCAACCAGAGTGAGTTCATGATGGGGATGATTGCGAGAAATCAGATGACGATCATCAATCCACAATTCTTCGATCTCACCAGTCCAACTCTTACCGCGGGGAATGAAACGCAACTGTGTGTATTCCCATTGCATGGAAGTCCAAGAGTTAGGGGGCCAAACTAGAAAAGCGCAGACAGCCGTCCCATGGCCACTGGATTTACAAAGCTGAACATCACTGCCGTGCCTGATCATTGGCTTGTACATGCTCCGCAAACTGAAGCATGAGACGTTTGTTGAGGAGGCGTCGGTTGCAGTACCAGATCTATGTACTGGCTGAGTAATAAAACTTACGCCTTGCGACGGTGATTCCCAGCTGGGATGCGCCTCCGAGCCCATCACTTCAACCGAGCAAAGGGATCCATGACCATACGATTAATCGCTCTGACCTTCCTCTTCAGGAAGACATAAGCTGATCATATCCCACACTGGAACATTTAAAAAACTGCTAAGCAACTCAGCATCTTTGCGAATTATCCTTTTTGATACATGGTCGACCACGTCGAGGCGTGTGTGTCTCGCCGTATCAATTCATCTCATGGCTATCAAAACTTTTTCGACTGCTTATACAAACAACATACTCCTCAATTAACTGAATGGCGTGAAAGTCACTTAGCAAATGAACAGCCTTCTGCGGGAAAAGCTTTGAAGTCGTTGAGGGTTTTCATGGGTCAGCTCAACTGGTGCTAAGTACGCTTTGCCCACCAGCAATGGCAGCGAGGGCAACAGCATCCAGCTCATATCGTCAAACTCTTCCTCCTCATCCATCTGCTTGAGGAAGCCCTTCACCTCATCCACTGTGAGGGTCATGCCCTTCTCAGCAGCAAGCTCACCGATGCGCGCTACCTTGCAGCATCAGGGTCTGAGACGAACAGTGAATACAGCTCGG
>JAPOKD010000595.1 GCA_029977825.1 Planctomycetota bacterium
AGACGAAGCTGCGACAGTGCTTCCTGAACGAGATTGAGAATGCGACGCCGCCTTGTGCTGCATTGCACGACTCGCTGCATGGCTGGCGCGACTTTCTCCTGATAGCGTGCTGGAAGTGACTCAATCGCCTTCGCCATCTCTTGGAGTTCGATGGGCGTCTCGTCGTTAATCTTCTTGGTGGATCCGATAGTGTTTGGCATCCAGAGTTGCTCCGAAAGGTCGACATGTGGCTTGTTTGTTTGATTGCCATCCGTTTTTGTTTGATTGCCATCCGTTGCATCTGCAGTGCCGAAATCTTGGCAGCAGAGTCTCGCCAGAAACATAAGGCCTTTGCCGGCAAGCACTTACAACACAAACCAAACCATTTCAAAAAAAACAAACGTTGACAAAAAGCAACGGTGTTTCGGCTTGGCTTTGGACTGTAAATCTTGGTACAGAAGGGACTTAGGCTGGCGGCGGAGGCTAGCAACTCTTTGTGGAGTTTTTTCAACACCACGTCGCTTTCACCACACACCTGGAACTGTGCACGCCTGGGAGAGAGTTCGCGGGGAGCGTTTCCGAAGCGTTGTCGGGATTGTTTCCATTGCCGACTCCGAGGTCAATGATCGATGCCATTACATCAGCTCGCATTTATTGAAAGGCTGCCGAACATGCAACTTCGGCAAGCCTTGCGCATTACCGCTGTCTGGATAGCTGGGTTGACTTGGCTATTTAGTACGCCTGCGGTTGCTCAGCTTTACGACTCGTTGGATGCCTATCCTCCACGCTGGCACCTACAGAATTCTGACTGTGAAGCACGCCTGACTTCTCAGGGACACTTGGCAGATGGCGGAGTGAATGGCGGGGCATGTGAGAACGTGACACTGATGGCTGGCAACGGCACCGAAGTATTGCTGGTTTACCCAATCGAACCCGTCCAACCACTCGATGACCTGACGGCTACCGTCTCAGTGATGAGTGCGAAAAGCGGTGCTCAGATTGGGTTGAGAGTTCGTTATCCCTATCTGATTGACCCTGATACCAGCCGACCTGTTTCGGTCGTTGTTTACGGCGCAAGCTACCAATCTCCCAGTGAATTCGCCTCGATCGGTGTCGGAGCCATTGAACGTCCGTTACGGCTTAAATCAGTCGCGGTCCGAACTGAATACGGCAGCCAAGCTGACCTGCAGGATGCTTACGTCGATGGCGTCGTGATTAACGCCTACAGCGGTGCTGGACGCTCAGCGTTGCGGATTGACAACTTGCGAGTGAATGGCCTGATTCCGGTCAGCGATGGTGTTGCTACCGGGAACCGCCCAAAAGAAAAATCGATTTTGAGCATGCGTCCCGGAAAGCAAAACCGGCTTTCCAATACACGCTTGCAGACAAACGCTTTTGAAGCGGGAAAAATCGTACGCATCCTGCAATACAACGGTGAGCCATTGGCTTGGATTCGCTCCCTCGGCTTTGACGCTGTCCTGCTTGCCAAGCCACCTGACGCTGAGATACTAAACGAAGCTATCCGCTCTCGGGTTTTGATTTATGCTCCGCCCCCGTCTTCGCCGAATCCAGAAATTCAGGCTTTGCTGGAACCGATTGCTGCCTGGTACGTTGGTACCGGCAAGGCATTGGATAGCCGGCAAGTCGACGAAGCAACCCAAACAGTCCAACGCTTGAAAAAATGGCCTACGCGTTGGCAACGGCCCGTTATCGGCGCGCCATCGGAAGCTTGGCGGGACTACGCATCAGTGCTGGATGCCATCATCGATGATCTGCCGCATCGTGTCAGAGGACTGGGCGGAGATGAAGAATTAACACAAATGATCCAGAGGCGGCGAAAACTGGGTGACCGGATTCCTGTAGCCGTGGGAATTGTCAGCATGCCGCCCCAGACAATGCTTAGGCAGGTCGAAGCCATTGCCGCAGCTATCGGCGCACCGGAGCCGCAACGCTTTCACTGGCACGCCATGTGGCTACAGGCCATGCGAAGCCTTGAGGTCACACCCACGGCCATTCTGTTCCGTTCGTCTCGCTCATTGACATCCGGTGCGTCACTGGATGAGCAACGGGCGATGGCACTCAGCTACGTCAATCGCATGATTGCCATGATCAGCCCCTGGGTGATCTCAGCTACCCCCATGACACCACCACCGGTGGCAGGAGCGAACTATCACTGCACGCGACTGGTCACCGACCAGACCGACTTGTTGATCGCCACTTCAACTGCACACCGAGGCTCGGAAGTGCTTGCAGGCGATGGAAACACACTGGACATTTTATTAACGCCTGCCGATGCAGCTAAAACGGCCTGGAGATTGACGCACTTTTCAGCCGAACGCATCACTCCTGAACTAACGCCTACGGGTGCGAGACTAAGAATTGTTTCACCGGATGCCACCGAAATCCTGCTGCTCAGTGGCGATCCCGCGATGGGCGGTCAAGCCAGCCTGTCTTCGCAAAGATTTGCAAGGCAAGCAGCGCTGGATAGGTGGCAACTAGCCAGCAACCTCGTCGAATTGAGTTCTCAACATTGGCAAACCGCCACAGCGACGCGTGCTGCGAGTCGACAATCGGTCTCAAATCTCGTTGGGGTGGCACAACAAACTCTCGCGGACGCTGAGCCGATGTTTCGCTCGGGCGATCTTGACAGCACACTGAGAATGGCGTGCCGCGCCGACGCCTGGGCGATGCGAAGTGAGTGGCAACTTGCCGAAGCATTAATGCCTGACTGGCCTATGCGAGTCAGCTGTCCACCCATTGACATGGGTGCGTCGGAAATCCAGACCATCTGGCGTCCGCTGATGGAAGAACGAGGCTGGGGTCGCAACCTGCTCACAAGTGGCAATCTCGACACCAAAGACCTGATCGGCAGTGAACGCTGGACCTTCGGGAAACGCCTTCCCACAAAAGCCCACAGCGAACTGCTGCATATTACCAGAGGTGCTTACGAAGGACCGGGTGCCCTGAGGGCACGAGTCACGTCACTTTCTGATGAACCTTTACCAGGCGGCTATGAGGGAACCGTTGTTCAAATTCAAAGCCCTTCAGTCCGGGTCTCTGCCGGGCGTGCAATCCGAATTGATGCCAAAGTTCGAACGCTTGGCTTCGGGGGACCACATCAGGGACTGCTGATGTACGACAGCATTGGCGGGCAACCGATGGGCGTGTTGATACGTGGTCAAGCAGATTGGGCGACCGTACGCTTGTATCGTCAAGCAACGGAAGAAACGGAAGTTCACGTCATGTTTGAAGTGATCGGTGGTGGTGAAGCAACGATAGATGAGGTTGAGCTGAAAGTGTGGGAGCCCGCAGCGATTCCATCCAGACCGCCAACAAGGCCAATCGCTGGTGCTGAGTTTGGCACACCGGACCGCCGCTAGCTCGGCTCCATCCTTCATGCAGTGATTTGGACGCAGTAAATTCCGAGCACAAACATTGACACCAAGACCAGTGCGTTGCGTACCTTCATGGCCTTACTTACCGATGTGCTCCTCGCCGGACAGATGGTATGATCGTAGAAACGTTTCCCCACTGCTGAGACAGTTCCATGCAACAAGTTAAGATTTTCAAGAGTGTCGACAACGAACTCGCAGAGATGGAAAAGCAAATCAATCGCTGGATGCGAAAAAGCGGAGCACGCGTGCTCTCGATCAACGGCAACCTGACATCCCAAAATAGCCCCAGCGATGGGCCCCTGAACTCATTCGCTGCGGGGGACGTTTTAGTCATCGTTCTTTACGAAATTGACAAACCCGCAGGTTAACCGGAAAAACCACTTTTTTTCTTAAATAAACTTCCAGATTTAACCGTCCGGGACCATGGTTCCTGCGAACCCCATCAGGGTTTTGAACGTCTCAACAAAAGTCAACGATTTCTCTCTTGCCGGTCATTTGACTGGTAGAGATAATGAAGTTGTCGGTTCGCGATAACGCGTCGCGAAAGACTTTTTAGCACGAGGATCGGCTCTTTCTGGTTGGCACCCGGGCCGTGAATCGTCGAACCGTTTTGAAAGGAGGTGAGCAAGTGGATTATTGCTGTACTAGCCAACGGGGTGGAAACCCGTAGTTAAAGTCGGCGGGCCGATACTTCGGTATGGCCACCCCACTCGCACATCGAATTGATTGCGAGCAAACAGCCCCGCCTGTCGAGTCAACCTTGGGCTCGGCAGGCGGGTTTTTTATTGCAGCTCTGCTATGATGGAGGTCCCTCAAACGAGACTCCTCAGGTTTCCTACT
>JAPOKD010000147.1 GCA_029977825.1 Planctomycetota bacterium
CCATCAGTGGTGTCGCCGCTGCTGCCAGTGTAAGCCAGCGGATGGAGGCGGCTTGCTGGTCAGCTTCTCGCTCCATTGTTTCATGGGCTGTACGCTCGATTTCCGATAGCGGCTGCCCCGTTCTCAGCAGCATTGCTGTCAAAACGCGGCCAGCTGGTGATGGATATTCCCGACAACTCTGCAAGGCTACACCGGGGCTGAACCGATCGAGTGGCGTCGCCAGTGCCTCGAGTTCATTCACGAAGCCGGCAGGTAACATCTTCTCCGCACGAAGACTCATGAACTTCTCAAATGCCAAGGCCACTACCATCAAACTCATGATACCTATTGGGATCATGAAGCCTCCGCCTCGGGTTATCAGGGTCAATAGGTCAATCCCCGGAGCTTCTTCTTTGGCTGCTGCTTGAGTCGCCTCAGGTTGGTCCTGCATGACGGCCTGGATTTCATCAGCATCGATCTGTGGGGATGTGTCCTGCGCCAATGACCAGGCTGTGTTGAACCCGCCTGAAAGAACCAGAAGAATTGCCAGCACGAGCGAATAACGCGTCAATCTGCGATCGTTGTTGTCGTGAATCACTTGTTTAATTTCTCCAGACGGTCGCGTGACTTGGAAGCCAATTCGTGATCTGGATGTTTTTCCAGGACGTATTGGTAAAAGCCAGTTGCGTAATCTTGCGCTTTGTTTCTTGCCTTGTCTGTTTTTGCTTCCTGAAGAAGCAGGTCGCTGCACCGCCCAGCTTCGAAACCACTCTTGGCTTGCCAGTTCTTTACGTCTGCGGGTGCCTTGTCAGCACCGAACCCGTACATCACACGTTGGAACTCCGGGATCGCTTTGTCATAGTCACGATTTGCAAAATGTATTTCACCCATCATGAAACGGGCCCTCGCTGCCGTTGCAGTTCGATAATTGTCAGCCACTTCCTGATAGAATTCGAGCGCTTGGGAACTTTTCTCAAGTTGTTGATATGCGAAGCCGGTTTCATAGAAAACCTGTGGCAAGTAAGCAGAAGAAGGGAATCTTTTCCTTAGTTCGTTGTACCATTCGATTGCCGCTTGCCACTTTTTCAGCTGTGCAGCACTTTGTCCTCCATGAAGAAAAACAAGTTCACGGACCTGACGTTCCGCTTTATCCAAAACATTTTTTGCGGTTTCGTTGCGTGATTCAATATCGGCTCTCGCCGCTTCATACCCAACGAGTGCCGATTGATACTCGGACCGTTTGAAGCGACATTCAGCAACCATTGTTTTGGCGTCAAAAATCAGTTCGCCCTGCGGATGATTTTTTTCCATCTCACTGAATGCCTGCTCGGACGCTGTATAGTCCTCGGCTTTGAACATCGACCAGCCAAGACGGTAATAGGCTTTTTCGGCAAGCGTGTTGGTGCTCGCTTTTGCACAGGCAAGTTTGAATTCCGTGGCGGCGTCTTTCCAGCGACCTTCCGAGTATGCCTTCTGGCCCAGGTAATACGCCGACTCTGCTACAAGCGATGACGCGGGGTATTCCTTCACCAACTTGTTGAAGTACTTGATCGCTGCTGCCTCATTGCCAGTTTCCTGAAGTGACCAAGCAAGTTCATAAAGCACTTCATCCATGGCAGGATAGTCAGGCACCTCGCGTGTCAGCGTTTCAAGTTTTGCGGCAGCTTTGTCAGGTTGCTTGTTTTTCTGATCGATGAGCGCGGCTTCGTAAAGCGCGTGCCCCAGACTGATTCCGGTGGGCTTGGTGCGGAGGAATGTTTGCAGGTCCTCGCTTGCTTTTGCATCTTGTCCCACGTTGCGTCTGGCAATGCCACGCGCCAGCATGGCTTGACCTTCCAACGGATGTTTCGGGTGCTTTTCGAGCATCTCACTCAGCGGTTTGATCGCCGCGGCGAAATCTTGCGTTTGTATCAACGCGTTCCCTTTTCCATACAGAGCGTAGGCAAGCAGATCTGGCGTCGATCCACCATTGATCACTTGATTGTATAAATCGATTGCTTCCTGGTACTTTTGTTTCGCGTTGGCAAGTTGTGCGAGTTGGTATTTGGCTTGAGCAATCATCGTAGGAGTTTTCCCACGTTGGATCACTTGCTGCCAATCTTTGATTGCGCTTCCAGTATCTCCATATGCGGCTTTGCTTTGGCCTGAAAGCAGTAACGCTTCGTCCGCTCGGGCCCAGTCGGAATCGGAAGCAACGCTACTTTGGAACGCATTTGCAGCCTGTTTGTTGTCACCTGCTTTGCGAAAAGCCTGCCCCATCAGAAAATGGGCTTCTGCTTTCTGTTCCGGTTCTGGGAGATTTGCCAGTTCGGATTTGAGGATACGCGTAACGTCCTTAAAGCGTTCAGCTGTGATCAGTGCCGAGCCTGCTCTCAGAACCCAGATGGGACGCTGGAGATTGTCCTTTCGGGTGGACTCCAAAAGATGGGTGTAGGTGTCAGCGGCAGCCGATTTCTGTTGGGTCAGCAGTTGGCTCTCCGCTGCCACAAACTTGATGTCGGGGACGAGTACATCGTTGGGGAATCGCTTGATGAACTCGAGTGCAAGACTCAAAGCCTTCTGGGGATTCTGGATTTGCAATGCGGAAAAAGCAGCGTTGTAGAGAGCTCGTGATGCTAAGGGACTATCGGAATTTTCTCGATAGATTCGCTCAAACATCGTCATCGATTCGTTGAGCGTCTGCGCGTTCATGGATAACGCTTCAGCGAGGTCAAGTCGCAGGTCTACGGCAAACTGACCCTCCACACCGCGTTGGATTTGTTCACGTGCGATGCGTGCCGCATCTGCCGGACGCTGTTTCTTGATTGCAATTCTGGACAACCAGTGTGCTGCTTCTGTGGCTGCGGTCCGGTTATTCTGTTTCAGTACCTGACGGAAGCGTTTGGCTGCTTCGTCAATGTTGCCGCTTCTGTAAGTGCTTTGGGCTGAAGCCAAGATGGCCGCGCTGGCAAAATTCGAATTCGGGTACTCGGCGAGTAGGCGATCATATTTTTTTGCTGCTTCTCCGGGTGCCTTGGCCTGAACGTGGGCAAAGGCTTGCCGAAAGAGTGCATAGGCACGATCTTCACCTGCCTGCGTCGAGTCAATGGCATCGCTGAATGCCTTGATGGCGGCAGCGTAGTCCTTCTGCATGATCAGCATGTCACCCATCCGAAGTTGCACATCCGTGATCAATTCAGCGCGGTCACAACTCTTCAAAAGTTCCCTGAATGAACTGAGTGCCTGATCGAATTGTTTCAACTCTTCGTAGGCGACACCCTTGGCATAATACGCATCGCATCGAAATTGTGAGTCTTTGGCATTTGGGAGCGTCAACATGCGATCGTAGTAGCCGATGGCCTGTTGGCTTTTCCCCATTCCGTAAGCAGCTTCCCCGCTGAAGAAAAGAGCTCGGTCCTTGAAGCGGGTGTTCGGTGACTCTTTGAGTAGACGCTGGAATGCGTCGAGCGCAAGTTTTAGTTTTGTTTGATCTCTCTGCTCACCCTCGCCCGAAGCGATGTAATTGCACCAACCAGAGTTGGCCAGTGATTCTTCTCGCAAATCGTATTTGGGTTTCTGAAGAGCTCGACCGAATGCTGTTGCGGCGGCAGCATAATCGGGAGTCTCTTGCTGCATGTAGCAAACACCCAGGTAGTGAGCGGCATCCGCAGCCATGGGATGTTTCGGGTACTTGGTAAGGAAAGACTGCCAGCCTTCAATTGCCAAGTCAATCGCACCGCCCGTCTGAAAATTAGCAGCGTCCGCATAAGCTGCCATTGCGGCTTCACTCTTGGGATCCTGCGCCCGCGCGTGCGACAACCCAATCAGGGCAGGAAGGCACAACGCAAAACAGAGATAACTCGCTAGCCCGAACCAGAAGTTCTGCTTTGTCTGTGCCATGAAGGGCCAGATGATCGAAGCCAACTGCCTATTCACTAATCTGCTCCCATGCGAACAGCGACGATTTTCAGATTGCCCACGGATGGGCTGAAGACGAGAACCGATGTATTTTAGCGGTACATTGAAAAAGTCGATAGTTAGTCAGATAAGTTACCTGTTCGTAAAACTCACCAGTTGGCTTGATTTGCCCAGTTCCGCCAGTTCAAGCCCTGATTATCAGCGATCTGAACGAACCGGAAACTGATTTGTTGCGTAAAAGCGAGATTATCCGACGTCTGTGTCGCATTTCTAACCATTAGGAAAGGCCACCTGCAGGGCCGAGTCCACCTGCGGGCCTTGGGCCAATTGCCATGTCTGTCTTGTTCAAATCAACTGATCCAGCAGATTGTGTGGGCATTGTCCGATATTGAAGTCCACCCACTATTTCTCTCTCTGAGCACCCTAATCGTGAATTCTCCAGCAAACTGCTTGATTACCGGAGGCGCTGGTTTTATCGGCTCTCATCTGACCGAGAAACTGCTCAATCAGGGACATCGTGTGATCGTGGTCGATGATCTGTCGACGGGGCAGGCGAGCAATCTGTCAGCAGTCATGGGGCATGAGAGACTGGAATATATACAGGGTACGGTGGAGGACGAAGCGCTCGTTAGCGATGTCGTGGACCGGGCAGACCGTGTTTATCATCTTGCCGCGGCGGTTGGCGTAGCACTCATTGCCAAGCAACCCATTCAAACCATCGAGCGTAACATCTATCCGACTCAGTTGGTGCTGGACCGCCTTGGAAAACGGGCCGCAAAGGGCGACTTTGTACCGACTTTCATCGCCAGTACCAGTGAAGTGTACGGTAAGAATCCAAAAGGCACTTGGATGGAAGAGGATGATCTTGTTTTTGGAGCAACAACACGCCCCCGTTGGAGTTATGGGGTTTCGAAGGCTATTGATGAGTTTCTGGCGCTCGCGCACAACAAGGATTATGGATTACCCGTCGTCGTAGGTCGCTTCTTCAACGTCGTCGGACCACGGCAAACTGGTGCTTATGGTATGGTTCTGCCCCGTTTTGTGGAGGCTGCGATCCGAGGTGAATCACTTGTCGTGCACGACGATGGAGCACAGGTTCGTTGTTTCGCACACGTGGATGATGTGATCTCTGCCGTTGTTAAGCTTGTGGACACCCCATCGGCAGCAGGACGGGTTTACAACATTGGTAGTGATGTTCCCGTGTCAATTCTTGAGTTGGCTGAAAGAGTCATCGCTAGAGTCAATCCATCGGCAAAAGTCGAGTTCACGAGTTATGCAGATGCGTACGACGAATCGTTTGAAGATATCCGCAGGCGAGTACCCGTTCTGGATCGGATTCGCGAGGCGATTGATTATCAGCCCCACCACGACCTGAATGCCATCATCGATTCCATTGCCGAGTACCAGAGCGCGGTGAAGTAGAATCTGGCTGCCGAAGCGTGAATGCAGCCGAAATACCGCCAGCCGAACAGTTTCAGATCCAAGTTGCAGTTGGCGCCTCCAAAGTGGAGTTCGATCAGTTGATTGCGGTATGCGGGAATACCGGGGCGCTACCCATGGCATCAAATCTATCACAGCGAATTTTCGGTGGAATTCGCCTGCATAGGATCTTTGCAAATTCTGGTTAGCCTAGCGCTGCTGGATGCGTCCCAGGCCTGCATATTCCCACGATCATTCGCCTCGTGTGTCCACGTACATCATTCTCAATGCATGTAACGCTTCATTGAGCATCGCTTTCTCCTGATCATCGAGATTGCCTTCAGTCTTTGATTCCAGCATTTCCAGAGTATCGATGTAATGCTTTGCAAAGGGTTTGTTGACTTTGGCTTCACCCGTGTTTGGGTCTGGCACTTGACCTAGCATTCCCATGGCTTGAGTGAAGAGCATGGTGACCAACACCGAAAATGATGCCGGCGGTGGGTCGGGCATTGGACTTTCGGACGGCTCCTTGCTCGAGTTGCTTACATCGGCTGCTGATTGGCCGGCACCTTGCGGGTCCTCCGATCCACCTTCTGTAGCTGTGGTAGTGTTTTTTTCTGTAGCAACTTGATCTTTCCAGTCATCGTCAACTTTGATGGTTGGGTCCGTCGTGTCGTTGCCTGCATCATCGTCAGGTTTGTCTTGGTCGCTCATTCTTTTTGCTCCGATTTACAGGTGGCGAACATTGCCAGTAGTAACGTCTCGTTCAGTATCGCACGGACCGAGTAGAAATAGCATGGCCTCGAGCCTCAGGTGTTGGCAAGTGGTGATTTGAGGCGAACGGATGTGTCATCCGCCTGTCGAGAGCGTGCAGCAGGGGCCGAATGAGGGGTTCGGCACTGAGTTCGCTGTTGACTTGCGTTTCAGCGTGGTTGCGGAGCAGGTGTGGTCTGGTCGCTGGTTTGACGTTCGGAACGCCGTTCGACCGCCGCGCCAACAAAACCAGCAAAAAGTGGGTGCGCCTTAAGTGGCTTGCTTTTGAATTCCGGATGGAATTGGACAGCTACGAACCAGGGATGGTCCGGGATTTCAACGATCTCGACCAAGCCGCCATTGGGGCTTGTGCCTGAGAATCGCAACCCATTCGCCTCAAACTGCTGGCGGTACTGGTTGTTGAATTCGTACCGGTGACGATGGCGTTCATCAATGTGCTCGGCATCATAGGCCTGGCCGGAAATACTGTTGGCATCCAGCACTGTGGGTTGGGTGCCAAGCCTCATCGTGCCGCCCATTTGTGTGACATTTTGCTGTTCATCAAGCAAACAGATGACTGGATGTTCGGTGTCTTTATCAAATTCGCTTGAGTGTGCATTGTCAAGTCCGACGACCTGTCGTCCGTATTCAATCACCGCACATTGCATCCCAAGACAGATGCCAAAGAACGGAATCCCACGCTCTCGCGCGAAGCGAATGGCTTGAACTTTTCCTTCAATGCCCCGTTCTCCGAAACCACCCGGCACAAGTACTCCGTGATACCCACTGAGTAATCGTTCCGCTCCCTCGCGTTCAATGTCAGCACTTTGAATCCGACCGATTCGAATCTGAGTTTGATGATGCATGCCTGCATGATCGATCGCTTCATAAATCGACTTGTAGGCATCTTTGTGTTCCGCATACTTGCCGACGACAGCGATTGAAATTTCATGCCTCGGATTACGTAAGCCATGCAGCAGGTCGGTCCATGGGGTGATGTCGAGGTCTTGTGCGGTTACCAAACCCAGTTTCTTGACGATTAACTCGTCGAGCTTGTTTTCAACCAACGACAGAGGAACTTCATAAATTGAAAAGTCCTTGTCTTTCTCCTCGATCACGGCCTCGCTTGGCACGTTACAGAAAAGGGCAATCTTCTCTCGATCTTCACGGCTGATCGAGTGCTCACAGCGGCAAACTAAAACGTCAGGCTGAATGCCGATCTCACGCAACTGTCCAACAGAGTGTTGTGTCGGCTTGGTTTTTAATTCGTCCGCTGCCTTCAAATATGGAACCAACGTCAAATGCATGTACAAGCAATTTTCGCGACCCACGTCCAGCGAGAATTGACGGATTGCCTCGAGGAATGGCAGGCTTTCGATGTCACCTACCGTGCCACCGATTTCGGTAATCACCACATCCACGTCGTCCCCACCCATCCGCTTGATCACGGACTTGATTTCATTGGTGATGTGCGGAATGACTTGGACGGTCTTGCCAAGAAATTGGCCTTTTCGCTCTTTCTCAATTACCGAAAGATAGATTTGTCCGGTCGTGTAGTTGCAGTCGCGCGTGAGAGAGCCCGATGTGAACCGTTCGTAGTGCCCCAAATCCAAGTCGGTCTCACTACCGTCGTCCAGCACATAGACTTCGCCATGCTGGTAGGGGCTCATGGTCCCTGGATCGACGTTGATATACGGATCCAGTTTCTGCATCCGAACCCGTAGGCCGCGCTGTTCCAATAACATCCCGATCGATGCGCTTGTCAGGCCTTTGCCAAGGGAACTGACCACGCCGCCGGTTACAAAAATATGTTTCGTCATGGAATGGGATCATACCACGATTCGATGATTTCGGAAGCGTCTGCCAGACACAGTTTCCAAAACTGGACAGTGGCCACCCAAAAATCCCTGTGCATTCCCCGTTTCAGAGCAGGCAAGATCTCACGAATTACGCCTGAACACACCTGATTGGGTGGTCTTTTGAAGCCAAGAAACAGATTTTTCGCCGTAATGTGGCAGGGGATATCCATTACGATGTCCTGTCCAGTGAGACCGGACCATGTAAAGGATGGCACGAACAGCAACGCTCAAGTGCTGGGCTGCGGATCCAGACTTTCCTTCAGACCTCGCATTTTCCGCCATCGGGAAATTCCTGGTGGCTGTGGGCCGTGAGTGATGATCGGAAAGCGAATGGCCACCCAAAGCCGCGATCCCTGACCCTGAAGCCTGCCTGTTGTCTCCCAGGTTGTTGTCTGTTTGCACGCTCTTTCGTGTGCTATCTCCATAAGCATATTTACACGCGACTGAATTCTATTGTTGGGTATCCCATTGATGACTTATTTCGCTACGTTTCGCCTGCAAGCACTTGCCCTCTTTTGTAATGCTCTCGTTTTCAGTCTTGGAACGACTGCTCCTGCATATTCCGCAGATCCTCCTGAGACTGGCTCTTCGCGCACTAATGCGTTTCTGGATGCTGACACCGTGTTCGAGTCAGACGCATCTTTCTTTCCATCAACGAGTGTTTTCTTCGCTGAGGTAGATGATGCTGATGCCTTGATCGATTTGGTTTTGGAGCACCCGTTGCGAAAACGCATTGAGACACTTGAAGCTTACAGCACTGCGATCAAGTCTCCCGCCTATCAGCGATTCTCGCTGGCTCGTTTGATGCTTGAAGGACAGTTGAAGATGCCATGGAGGGAGGCTTTGACTTCGTTGCTTGGGCGTGGCATTGCAGTCGGATTTGATGCAAAGACAGAGGGATTCGCTGCTCTTTTGCATGGGCAGGACAGGGAATCTGTTGCTTTGATTCAAAACAGGTTTCTGGAGTTTTTACGTTTGACTGGCAATGAAGCCCAAATCACCGAGGGTGAATATCGAGGTGTGATGGCTTTTCAATTCGATGCCTTGCGTTTTGCCGTATACGAGGATCGTCTTCTAATTACCAATCAGGCTGACATGGGTAAGTGGGTTTTGGATCGTATGATCGATCTGGCGGAATCTGAAAAGGCTGACTCTGTCGAGTCACGAAACGCTGAACGTTCAGTGCCGGGGCAGTCTTCTTTGCTGGATAACCCGCGTTTTAGGGCCTCTCGAAGTGCAATCAGATCTGGCAGTCAGTTATGTGCTTACGTGGATTTGAAGTTGCTGGGTGAGACGCCTGCCGTATCACGTATGTTGCAGTCCAAAATCAATAACCCGATTGCCGAACTGGTTTTTGGGGGTATTCAGAGTGCTCTCTCAGAGTCGGAGTGGGCGTCAGCGCAGTTGTGTCTGGATGAAGAAAGTAGCAGGTTAACACTCTCAACTCCATTTGATCTGAATTCGATTCCCGATCAACGGGCGTATTATTTTGGTGCCGATGGTGGCGGGCGGGGACTCCGTTTGCCGCAGTTACCGGAGACACTTTTTATGTTGAGTACGCATCGTGATTTTTCTGATGTTTGGTTGCGGGCAGGCGACTTATTTGATGCCAACGTGAACGATGGCATTGCTCAGGCTGATGCTACTTTGACAACTTTGTTCGCTGGACGGGATTTTGGCGAAGACATTCTGGCGGCATTCGAACCAGAGGTAGCGTTTATTGCTGTACGTCAGAGTTTTAATGACAGCAAGCCACAGCCGACGATCAAGTTGCCAGCCTTTGCAGCAGTCTTTGAACTTAAGAAACCGGATGCGATGAGGCGGGAATTTCGTCGCATTTTTCAGAGTCTCGTAGGATTTCTGAATATTGTTGGGGCAATGAATGGGCAGAAGCAACTTGAGTTGGGCGGTGAAAGGATTGGTGAATCGACGGAGATAGTGACGTCTACTTATGTGCCAGAACAAGAAGATCTTGAGGCTTACGATGCTGAACTGATATTCAATTTTTCCCCGTCGATAGCGTTCCACGGTAGACAATTCGTGATTTCAAGTTGCGACTCGTTGGCTCGACAGCTGGTGGTTGAGGCAG
>JAPOKD010001002.1 GCA_029977825.1 Planctomycetota bacterium
ACTTTCTTCTTGCCCGCCGGCTGTTGCGGCAATGGACTTGCTGTAACGCTTAGACTGAAGGCGGTTAAAATCAGGCCAATGATGAAGGCAATGCGAAACATGGATGATCTCGTGGGAGGCGTACACTTAAGGTGATTCAGGGGACATTCTTCATGAAATGAGCGGCGGAGACAACAGTTTTCTGTAAATCCGGGGTTCGCATTTGCCGCTTCTTGTCGGAAATGCGGATTGGAAGCATGCCCGATGGCGAAATAATCGAGCGTGAGCAGAAATCCCTCTTGCATGGAGCCTCCCGAAAATCTGTCGCATACTCAAGCTGATAAGGCAAACATGATGATCGAACTGAATGAGCGCAAGTCAAACAGCCACCGATGAATTCCTGCCCTGACAGCATTCGATTGCGGTGTGGATTTATAATTTCGTTGAAACCTGCGTTCTTTGATGCTCCAGCCATTGTTTCAACTGGGACGACAGACGTGTCTTGAGCTGGGCGTGCTCCCCATCGGCGGAAAGATCGCGTTGCTCCAGCGGATCATTTTTCAGATCAAACAGCTGCGTTTTATTAACGAGAGGGTACTCGATCAATTTCCATTGACTGGTGCGGATCATACGCTGGCTATCGCGAAAGTAACCAACGGTAAAGTCGTACCTGCTGCGAGTTTTCCCACGCATGACAGGAACCTGACTTCGGCCGTCGCATTGCAGGGTTGGCAGCCCGCCGAGCTCCAGCAATGTCGGAAAAAGATCTCGCAGGTAAGCATGTCCCTGCCATCTTTTTCCCATTGGAATTCCGGGACCGGCAAAAACAAGGGGAACTCGAATCGTGTGCTCGTACATATTCTGCTTGCCACGGAGCCCGTGGCTGCCCATCGCCAATCCGTGATCACTCGTGAAGACGATGATAGTAGAATCAGTTTGCCCTCGATCACGAATGGCGGTCATGATCCGACCAATTTGTTCGTCCATATGTGAGATCACCGCGTAATAGGCTGCCAGATCGGCTTGGACAAGTTGCTTCGTTCGTGGAATTGGCAACAGGACTTCGTCTCGTCCACCACGGTTACCATGATCAAACGGATGCTGGACCAGAAAATTCGCAGGCACTGGGATGTCAGCTGGATCATAAACATCTTCATAACCTGGTGGTAAAAGCAATGGATCATGAGGCGCCGTGAAGTTGACATGCAGCAGATAGGGCGACGTCGATGACTCAATCACCTCAATCGCAGCATTGGCAATTCTGGTGCTGATGTCCGGTGTAAGACCAACGCCTTGTTCTGGCAAAGGCTGATCTTCCTGATCTCTGAAAATCCAACCCTTGTAACCCGTGACGGGATGACCTCGGTAGTCGGCTTGTGGCTTCCACCATTTTCCACCGCCACCTGTGTACAGCCCGTGCGAGGCCTGATAGCCATGTTTGCCGGGACGCCCATCGTTATGCCATTTGCCACAGTACCATGTACGGTATCCGGCATCGTTGAACGGCTCAGGCAGCGTTTTCAAGGCGGGATCCAGCGTCCGCCCAAAATCGAAAACCTGATTGCGAATGCCAGTACATCCAGTCAGGATTTCACCGCGACTCGGGGTGCAAATCGGATTAGCGCACGTGGCATTCAAAAACACACTACCGCGTCTTACCAACTGATCAAGATTCGGAGTCTTGATGATCGGGTTACCCAAAGCCGCAATCGTGTCCGGGCGTTGGTCGTCCGAAACAACAAGCACAATATTCGGATATTTCTGGCCGTTCGGATACTCAGCGAAACAACTGCCAGCGATCGTGATGGCAAGCACTGCGAGTATCTGTCTCATGTTCCAAGCTCCGAGTTGTATTCCATCTGCGATAACACGGGTG
>JAPOKD010000532.1 GCA_029977825.1 Planctomycetota bacterium
CGGAGGCAGTGTTGCTACCAGTCATCAGCTCACCTCAGCGCAAGCTTTGGCTGTTCTCGATTTCTTAACTCGGCGGTCGGGTTTGCCCGGGCAGCAGTTGTTCACTGTTGCACAGGGAGCGAACAACCCACGACAAAGTAACGACACGCCAGCGGGTCGAGTCGCGAACCGGCGAATCGAATTGGTCATCTACCCCGATACGTTTTAGTTCTCGCCCGTATGTGTTCGTTCTCGACGGTCTGCTTCCAGCTCGCGAGGGCAGAACGCTGGCAACTCGCCCAAGAATCAGGCTGATTGGCAATGCTCATGCTTGAAAGCGTTTAGCCTACTGCCACCGGATCTCTGTGGAGCGTATCCATCCTGTCGATCCATCGTCAGGTTATGCTTTGTTTTCAGGCGTCGGTGGCACATTGCATTAAAACCCGGCTGTGGCAGGCAATGCTGTTGGATGATCAATGCCGAGCTTCAACCCACGAATCTATTTGCAGCGTTGCCGGGGACTTCAGTGCAAACCAGGAAGCTGCTGTGCAAAGATTTTGTGGGGAGCTGTGGTAGCAGCTAAGTTAAGAATTAAGTATCGAGGCAACTGCGTTGGCAGTGCTTGACAGCACCGCAGTCGTCAGGAAATAGAAGTCCTCAGAATGAAGTACACGACAGAAAAAAAGGGCATTCATGACTGATCGGGCGGATATTGTCTGGCATGACCAGACGGTGACTCGTGACGAACGCGAGAAACGGTTGGGCCAGAAAGGCGCGGTGGTTTGGTTCACCGGACTAAGCGGATGTGGCAAGAGTACGGTGGCTAACGAGCTTGATCGGCAGTTGGGCGACCTGGGCTGTGCCACCATGTTGTTGGATGGAGACAACATTCGTCATGGGTTGTGTGCTCCACCGAGTGTGCTCGCAGAGGAGCACGGTGAGCAGTTCGCAGATCGATTTGGGTTAGGTTTTGCTGAGGTTGATCGCGAGGAAAACATCCGCAGGGTCGGTTCAGTCGCCGCTTTGATGGCGTCGGCAGGTTTGATCACGCTCACGGCGTTTGTCAGCCCGTATCGGCGCGATAGGGACCGAGCCAGAGCAATCATTGAGGGTTCAGGCCGAGTTGGCGACTTTCTCGAGGTGTTTGTCGATACACCGCTGGAAATTTGCGAGCAGCGGGACCCAAAAGGTCTTTATAAGAAGGCTCGGGCGGGAGAAATCAAGCATTTCACTGGGATTAGCGATCCGTATGAACACCCGGAAAGTCCAGAGCTTCATCTGCGTGGTGGGGATGATCGGACGCCAGGAGAACAAGCAGCGGAGGTGCTGGCTGAGCTTAAAATGCGCAAAATAGTGGGGTTGCCGGAGGCTGGGTAGCTGAGATGGGCGGGGAAGTCAATAATTTTGGGGTGAATTTTCTGCATCTGTGCGGCCTTTTGGCGTTGCGTGAGAATGTCACCTCGGTACACTACTGCCCAACTTGTGAGTAAAAGAACGACGTAAACGACTAGAAACGAATGACGATCTCGAAAGAGCGAAAAACCGAGGTAATCGGCGAAAACCGTAAATCAAATGCCGATACCGGCTCACCAGAGGTGCAAATTGCCATCTTGACGGAGCGGATTAACGGGCTGACTGAGCATATGCGGACACACCGTAAGGATTATGCTTCGCGACGAGGCCTGTTGGGTCTTGTCAGCCGTCGCCGACGTTTGCTTGACTATGTGCGGGGTGAAGAGCCTCAGAGATATCTCGATATCATCGGAAAACTGGGTATTCGTAAGTAGCCCGTCCGAACCGCGGACATGCGAAGATGGCAGAGCCGACTCGCCTGTTGCAGGCGGATTGGCAGAATTGCCTCTCTCTTCGCAAGTAAACGGTCAGGCCGGATGCCTCGCGTGCTGATGGATGGTTCGCGCCTATCTCTTCACAGTTGGTGTTTCACCACTGTGCCGCCTCTCGAATGCAATCGTTCGATTGCTCACATGCCTTAAATGCCCGGATGGACAGGCTTGCCAGAATCCGAGTGATGATTTGATCACTCTGCGGTTCTGTGGACTCCTGATTCGCCGAGGTTTCTTGTTGTCTTGTAGGTTGAAGGAAGTTTGAAAGTGACCGAAAAAAGAATTCGCGTTGAAAAGCAGATCGGCAAACAAACATTGTCGTTCGAAACCGGGCAGCTTGCCAAGCAAGCCGCTGGCAGTGTTTTAGTCCAATATGGTGAGACCGTCGTGCTGGTCGCTACCGCTTCGAGTGACCCGCGACCGGGGCTCGATTTCTTTCCCCTGACGTGTGACTATCGTGAGCGTCTGGCTGCCGCTGGTAAGTTCCCCGGAGGATTCCTGAAGCGTGAGGGGCGTCCCAGCACGAAAGAAATTCTCAGCTCGCGGCTGATGGACAGGCCCATTCGCCCGCTCTGGCCGAACGGTTTCCGTGATGAAGTGCAGGTGCAGGCTTTTGTCATCGCAAGTGATTTGCAGAACGACGGCGATGTGTTGGCGATGAATGGTGCTGCAGCCGCTCTGCATGTCAGTGAATTGCCATTCCAGGGGCCGATTGCCAGTGTGCGCGTTGGTAAGGTCGACGGAGAAATGGTCGCATTCCCAACCAATTCAGAGCTTGAGGAAAGCGAACTCGACATGATTGTCAGCGGCTCAACTGAGCAAGTGGCAATGATCGAGGGTTTTGCTCAGGAGATGCCTGAGGACGAGATGATGGCTGCGATTCAGTTCGCTCACTCCGTTATTCGTGACGTCATCGATCTGCAGGAAGAGCTTTATGCCAAAGTCAATCCGACCAAAAAAGAGTTCATTCCACCAGAAGACGATGGACTGCTGAAACGCCTCACGGATACCTACTACGACGATTTCAAGGCTGCACAGCAGACACCTGGTAAGCAGGATCGTGCGGACGCCGTTCGGGCGTTACGAGATCGCGCTCAACTGGATGTCATTCCTGATCCCAATGCTGCAGACGCCGTCTGTGAAAAGCGTTTCAAAAACGTTTGGCATGATCTGGAAGAGGAAGTCGTTCGCGATTTGATCTATGCCGGAACAAGGCCAGACGGACGTGATAACGAGAGTCTGCGTTCTATCTACTGTGAAACGGATCTGCTTCCGAGGGTTCATGGCTCAGCATTGTTCCAGCGTGGGGAAACCCAGTCGCTTGTAACAGTTGCTCTGGGAACATCCCGTGATGAGCAGCGAGTCGATGGATTGATGGACGAGTACAGCAAGAAGTTCATGCTCGATTACAACTTCCCGCCGTTCTCGGTTGGTGAGTGCCGACCTATTCGAGGTCCAGGGCGTCGAGAAATTGGCCACGGTTGTCTTGCTGAGCGCAGCGTTGCTCCTGTTCTGCCCGCTGCAGAAGATTTCCCTTACACCATTCGGGTTATCAGCGACATTCTCGAGTCCAATGGCAGCAGTTCCATGGCCAGCGTCTGTGGCGCTACACTCGCCTTGATGGCTTCCGGAGTGCCCATCACAAACCCTGTCGCCGGTATCTCGGTGGGTCTGGTTCGCAAAAGCCCCGAAGATTGGGTGCTGCTGACAGACATTCTGGGAACGGAAGATCACTTCGGTGACATGGACTTCAAAATCGCAGGTACCCAAAACGGTATCACTGGTATCCAGTTGGATCTCAAGGTCACTGGTATCAATGAAGACATCATTCGCGCCACACTCAAGCAATCGCGTGAGGCTCGTATTGAAATTCTGCGAAAAATGTTGACCACAATTTCTCGTCCACGGCGCGAAATTTCCGCGACTGCTCCGCGACTGCTGCGGACAAAGATCGCTGCAGACAAGATCGGTGCACTGATTGGTCCCGGCGGGAAAAATATTCGTGGGATTCAGGAAACAACTGGTGCTGTCATCGAGGTCGATGATGACGGAACAGTTCTGATCGCCAGTACGAGCAAGGATGCCGCAGAGGAAGCTCTTCGTTCGGTCGAAGCTTGCACTGCAACCGTCCAGATTGGCAAGATTTATGATGGCACCGTGAGCAGTATCAAAGAGTTTGGTGCATTCGTCGAGATTCTTCCCGGGCGTGACGGGCTGTGCCACATCAGTGAGCTCAGTAGCGGATACATCAGCAGTATCGACAACGTGGTTAACGTTGGAGATGCCATGAAAGTACTGGTGATCGACGTCGACGAACATGATCGCGTTAAGTTGAGCCGCCGACGAGCTCTTGAAGAGCTCGGTGAAGAGGATCCGATGGCAGCTGCCGTGGAAGCCGAGGGTGGCGGAGAAGATCGGGAACGAGGTGGCGATCGAGATCGTGATGACGATCGTCCACGTCGACGCCGCGGCGGCGGTGGGGGTCGTGGTGGTCGTGGCGGCGGAGGACGTCGTGATGGCGGCGGCGGTGGTCGTAACCGCGACTGAGTTCCCGCTGCTGGTGTCTGAAAGGGCACTGGGAATCCAGACTCGATTGAGATCGCCAGGTATCTGAGCCTGGTGGCATAAATGAACAGAGGCCGACGCGATTTTTCGTGTCGGCCTTTTTTCGTTCATGGCCGCCGGCCGGTACTTTCAGTCACCAAAAGACGCATGAATGAACTCAGCCACCCGATTCAGTTGCGTTTTTGTGAAAAAGTGCGTTCCGCCGTGTGCTCCACCATGCACAACATCAAAGTGGACTGTGCC
>JAPOKD010000822.1 GCA_029977825.1 Planctomycetota bacterium
CCTCCGTTACGGCCAACACTGGCTTGTTTGGCAGTGCGAATACCTCGGATTCCATCACAGCAAACACAGCAGCAATTGTGACAGGCACCGCAACGTCCATCGGCGGCACTTCCATTACTGTGTCGGTCGTTTATCCTATTGTTTCCAAAGTCAAAAGTACGGTGACGGACCGGAATAGTTCGGCTGAAGATTTTGCCCAGGCGGTCAAGGAAGGGCGCATCGGTGCACAGGCGGGAGTCGCAGCGGACGTTGTGCTACTTTCGGGCATCGATGATGGCGTTGCCGTCAACGCTGACAAAGTAAGGGTCATCAATACACTGGCCAAACTCGATTTGTCGGCTGATGCGGAGTTGAATACACGCCATCAACACGAAATTGAGTTGTTGGAATCAGAAGAATTGAAACTCAAGATTCATACCAAACTTGGAGATGCCGCTGAAATTAGCCGGAAAATGCATTCTGATCCGGAAAGTGCCATCGGATATCGAGCGGTACTCAAAGAGGACAAGCGTGGGGGAGTTTCGGCTAAAGAAAAATTCCGTGAATTCGGGCAAGGACGCAAGAAAGGTAAAGCAACCGCATCAAGTGTTGGTTTTGAAACTGACAAGGATCGACGTAAAAAAAATGAGGACAATGTTGATTTGATCTTCCAATTGATCGGTCGTGACATCGACGGTTACAAATCGTGAGGGCTGGCAGTTTACTGTGCTGATAACAGCATCGGTCCAACTGGAATCATCGGGTTTTGCACATGATTCCAGTTGGCTTTCGGTGAAGCATTGTTTCGGGGTTTATACGGCTTGATCATGATTGTACGTTCGTCAATTCTTCTCAAATCCATTCGAATGGAAAAACGCATGAGCTCGCTGGACGCTGAAGCGTGAACCGTGCTGCCGCTGTTTGGGAACGTTGGGCTGAAACACAGTCCGTTAACGATACTTCACGGGACTTTCTGCCTGACGCATGCGTTGCCTCGGGCTGTGGGAAAAGCGTTACGCGTTGATATTTGGCGTGCACCAGATACCGGGGGTGCTGCTGGAGTGCCGCTTTCGATATTCTGGGGTCATGATGGAATCAGATGATGACTACATGAGCTGCGCGCATTGCGGTGCGGTGTTGGATGTGAACGCCACGTTTTGCCGTGAATGCGGCAGCAGTCATTCGGACGGTTGGCGGGAAGAAGCGGACGTTCGTGCCGATGGTTTTGAAGACGAGTTCGACTATGAATCCTTCGTTGCCGATGAGTTTTCCACTTCGGGGGTGAATCGCCAAACGCCCGTATTTTGGAGGTGGATTGCGATCGGGTTGCTCACTCTGTTGGGTTTGTTCTATTTGTTATCGCTGGGTTGAAATGTTGTGGTGAGACCCAGACGCGGGATGACGTTGTGGGTACAGGAGATACTTTCATTTTGATGAGTGGTGGGACTGCAAAACTAACCCATAGCGTCCTTGTCAAACGTCCCGGCGATCGGACATGCTTTGCTGCAGGACTCCTGGCTTTTTCGGGCATGCAGCCATCAGCTAATTACATTGCTTTTCTGAAACCAAATGATGTCAACTGTTCCATGGGGAGATAACTGACCGTGCTGGTACTGGACGGCGATGTTGAATTGGCTGGGATGCGAGCGCTGGAAACCCTGATTGCTTCTGGAGTTCTTGGCTCGGCCGACTACTGCAAAACTACCGATTCGACCAATACAAGAGCCTTGCTGGATGTGAGGAGCGGGAATATTGAAGAAGCACTGTTGCCAAAGTGTTATCTGGCGGATGGACAAACAGCAGGGCGAGGTCGCCATGGAAGATCATGGCAAAGTGATCTGGGTACCCTGACTTTCTCGCTTGTCATGCAACATGCGTTGAGCGATCTGCGGCGGGCACAATTAATACCTTTGGCCGTAGGCTTGGGAGTAGCGAGGTACATTGATTTCGAGTACGCCCCCCTTCAAGCCAAATTGAAGTGGCCGAACGACGTGAACCTTGGTGGAGGGAAGGTAGCAGGCGTGTTGCTGGAAACCAGCGGTGATGCGCCGGGAATGACGGTGATCGGGGTGGGCATGAATGTTTCTTCTGAACCCGGCTTGGAAAACAATGCGCAGGGTATCTCTTCGCGGAGTCTGGCTCAGGGTGTGGGGCGACAACTGCATCGCTATGACGTGTTGGCCCCGTTGGTGGCATCAATCGTGAGCACAATCAACGAGTCGCAACACTCTCCCATAACTATCATTGAGGAATTTCGAACCCGCTGTTTGTTGACCGGTCAGCCAATAAGCTTTCAATGCAAGAATCAGCAATGCCTTGGAACGTGTCAGGGAATTTCTGAAAGCGGTGCCTTGCTGGTCATGACGGCGACTGGAATTCAAACGGTCAGTAGCGGTGAAGCCAGGCTGGTCCGCGTTGCAAAGAACTGAATCAGTTCACACGTTGGGTGTTCCAATGGGTGATGTAGTGGGTAGAGACAGGGTGTTACAGATGCCGTTGATCAGACGGTGGTTTTATAGATTGTGTGAATTGCTTAGGAAAGGAAATCAAGATGAGTGCCAAGGGACGTCCAGTAGCGTTGGTGACCGGATCTGCGACGGGGGTGGGGCGAGCATGCGTCTTGCAGTTCGCAACGCGTGGATATGATGTGGTTGTGAACTATTCAAGAAGCGTTGAAGAAGCTGACGAGACGGTGGCCAAAGCAAAGTCTCTGGGCGCTGACGTCCTTCTCGTACAATGCGATGTGTCCGATGACGCACTGGTGCAAAAGATGATTGCGGCAACCAGAGAAGAGTTTGGAAGGCTTGATGTGGTTGTCAATAATGCGGCTACCACCAAATTCATCGAACACTCAGATCTCGATTCCATGACAGAAGATGTGTGGGACCGCATTTTAGCAGTCAATCTCAAAGGTGCTTTTTTTGTTACGCGGGCTGCCACTGCCCTGTTGAAAGAGGGAGAGGGTGGGTGCGTGGTAAATATCAGCTCTGTGGCGGGAATCACGGGAAGTGGATCCTCAGTGGCATACTGTGCCAGCAAAGGGGCACTCAATACGATGACCAAGTCACTGGCTAGAGCGCTGGCACCGGAAATTCGCGTGAATGCAGTCTGCCCGGGACCCATTGAAAGTCGCTGGATTCGGGAGGGCAATCCGGACGTGAGTATCGACGCGATGGTTGAAAATTATCCGTTGCC
>JAPOKD010000465.1 GCA_029977825.1 Planctomycetota bacterium
CCTGTTGGTTCGAGCCATAAATCGTCCGCGTCGGTTGGTAATTGAGCAAGCGATTGATTTTTTCGTTGAAGATGAATTCGCTGATCAGCCATCGCCTGTCGGGGGTTGAAGCTGGCAGGTGCGCGAATTCTCCAGAGAACAGGTTGCCATGGTTAACGACGTTTCCATACTCAAAGCGTTGCAGCTTTTCGGTAAGTGCCTTGGCCGCTTCTCCAGTCAGTTGGCTATCCAGCCATTGCAAAAGAACTGCGCGTTCAGTGTCCGTCGGTTGTTCCGTTTCTTCCGGAGGCATCTCAGAGAGTTGTACTACTTCTTGAACTTTGCGCAGCAGTTTTTGGCGATCGACTGGATCGAGTGATCCCAGCGCATGAAGCTGCACCTCGCCCTCCTGGCTGTCCGAACCATGGCATGTGACACAATAGGAATTTAACAGGCGAGTCGCTTTTGCTTCCAACTCGGTGGGTTCCAGAGTGCTGGCAGAGCCAGACGTTGAATTGGATGGAGCCTGGGCTGATACGTGTAAGAAAGGGTGTAAAGCACAGAAGCAGCAGGCTGCGATTCCCATGAGGCTGCTGACAGACATTGTCCAGTTTTTCATTTCAGCTCTGAAAATCATGTTGTTTTGAGTCGCAATGACCGCTACCGACGCTGGCTTCTCAGGTGGATGTGCAGACGGAAGGGAGTGCTTCCCACGAGGAAGGCAGGAAAGGGCCAAGCTAATGAAACCGGTTGGTCGATTCCGATTCGGGCCTGAAGCACGGGAAGCGGCATTCAACGCTCCTTCATGATACTCTTCTTTGCCGGTTTATGAAGCGTCAACAAGCACGAAATCAGCCATGCCGCCCTGGATTTCTCAGCTATTGATTACGCTCACCGTCATTGCTTGGGTTTGCCTTGGATCTGCCCGCAATTGTTATTCTGACGGCTATGCGTTTTAAACATGGCGCAACGCGTGGCATCTGGCGTTGTGGCCGTCTGAGATGAGGTTCAGAGCAAGAAAACCGGCAGCGTTGGGCGGATGTTGAAGAACGCCATGGTGCGCGGTACGCCTTCCAATTCAGTTGGGGCACTGGAGGTTTGATTTCGTGTCAAACTTGCAAGCGGATTCTCATGGGTTGGGCTTGAAGTATGTTTTCTCGAGAACGCCGGCGTAGATGGTCACTGACTTGATTCTCCCTTTGAAGCGGTACAGTTCGTCCTTGTCTTTGTACGCGCCCACGGTGAGCCAGCTTTTCTCATCTGCGTACAAACCACCGGTTTGTTCTTCGCTCACAGCAACCTGCTGTCCATCGACATACAGACGCATGACGTTGCCATCGTAGGTGCCAACCAGGTGGGTTAGCTTCCCTTTTTTGATAGGAGCGGGGGATTTGAGATAAGTGAGCTTGTTTTTCTGAGAGGAAGCAAGAGAAAAGAAAAAGCGATTGTTATTGATTCCCAGCATGCAGCCCCGCTCATAACTGCCGTTGTCCTGCAGTGCTCCGACGATGCCAGCCCATTCGGGTGCCGCGTCGACTTTTACATGTGCCTCAAGGGTGATCGTTTCCGGCATGGCCGGTAGTATGGGATGTTCGAGGTTGTTTGCGAGCCATTGAGTGCCGTTCAAAATGATGCCATCACGAGAAAATTCTAGTTTCTCGTTTGCTTGGAGTTTGACAGAACCTGTCGTGGGGTTGATGGATTGATGTTCCGCTGAGTCCTGATCGAAGTGCCATGCGTAGAGTGGCTTGACCGGGGATTGGGGGACATCCGGATATACATCAGGCAGGACGGGGATGGATGCGTTGAGCGTGTCACCAGAAAGCGGGGTGAATCCCATGGAGGTTTGCAGTGAGTAATGGCAGACGCAGCTCGAACTGCCCTCTGGAATGAGCAGTCGGCCTCCGGCAGGGATCATATTGATCCAACAGCCGGCCCGGGTTGGTGCGAGTGCCGTGAACGTGGAAGTCTCGAGATTCAAAACGGTCGGGTTACCAGCACGAAAGAACAGACAGTACCCTGCACCGGATAAAGTACCGCAACTGTGTCCGGGGCGTTTGAGTGCCCAGTTGGATGTTTGATTCGGCGGCGCGGTGCGCGTGCCGCTCGCAAGATCGTACAGATAGGGTTCGGCTACGAGACAGACGGTGCCATCGGACTGTTTCAGTGCGACTGGGTGATGAACCTGCTCACCATGAAAAAGTCCTTTTTTGACGTGAGCATGTTCGGCCTGCCAGCGGGATGATCCATCCTGGGCGTTAAGGACTTTGAGCAGGTAATGTGCCTTGTCGTCGCGACTTTCTGAGGTGGTCAGAATGACTGACTGATCAATCAACTGAACGAACAGCATATTTTGTGCAGCAGTTCCTTTGAAAGTGAGAGGAACCTGCCAGGTCACTTCACCTGATCTGGCTGAAATGGAAACCAGGTTTGCATCTTCCAGAAGGATTGGTACCGGGATGCGGTCGGTTGCGTGATTCACGCAGCTTACTGAGCGTGATTCAACGAACACGATATGTTCATCATCAAATGCGATCGTGGCGTTAGCGATGACGCCTTTTGGCTGGTAAGACCAGTCGCATGAGCCATCCGCTGCAAAGTGTTTCAATTCCCGGCTTGTGACCAAAGGTCTTTCAGATCGGTAGTCGGATTCAACATAGGAATAACGGGTCTCCTTATCCGTTGCCGTTCTTGGTGCCGTGTCTTTCATGATTGATGCAAGCACCGTGTTGTTGGCTTCCGCAACGTAGCCCCAACAGTATCCGTCTGCTTGGACTGGGGTTCGACGGAGGATCTTGCCAGTGTATGCATCAACTTGCCATATTTCCTGGTTGGCTGCGACAAACAGTGAGTCCCCATCGCGATTCAGGCATGCGTAGCCACAATCGAACGGCGTCACATAACGCGTCGCGGAGTCGGGTAATTGCAACTCCCATCGTTCGGTTCCATTGGCAGGGTCAACACCGATCAGAACCCCATCTCCCTGAACAACAGTCGATCCGGCGGCACTCAATGGCGCTGGGCCGCGAAGATGCCGGTCAGGTATCCGGTTGGGACCCACGCCCCCGAACCACAGCAGGCGGAATGCTGATGCATTGCCGACTAGCTGATCCTGCGTTGCTGACGTGTTGGCGGGATTTGCATATTGGTGCCTCCAGCTGCCGGTACCCTCGTTTTTTGGAGGACGGATTGGTGTTGGGGAGTCTGAACGCCAAAGCAAGCCGGTGTTGGGGGCGGCCAGCTTGAGCAGATCCGTTGTCTTATAAGCGGTTGGCGTTGATTCCAGCACGACGTTGAATAATCCGTCTGAAAATGGCAATGTACTGCCATCTTTGGAATGCCACACGGTAACGCGGTGGCCGTAAACACCCTGCCTCATCAAGTGGTTCTGTAAACTGAGCGCCGAACTTTCGTCTGACACCAGACTGATGATGCGTAGTTCCGTCGTGCTCAGCAGTTCTTTAACAGCCGTCCCGTTTGGATCGCCGAGTACGATTGCCCATCCTCGCGGTGATTTAAGAAGTTTAGGTAGGTCAGCGTAACGTGTGTACTCGTTTGGTAATGTGGCTTGGTTGGGGGCGTTGGTCTTGGGCGTTTGCCAGTGTTGTTCTTCGGGAGTATCGGTTCCGCGCCATGCGAAGACCTCACCCGAGGTGGTGGTGGCTACGAGAATTTCGGACTCAGTGTGCGCAACCCGGCTCACTGCTGTGTACTGAATTTGTGTGTTCGGATCGTCGAGTGTCAACTTACCTTTGAGTTCACCTGTCCTGGCAGCGTAGTACTGCAGTGTGCGACCACCTGCTACAAAAAGCGTCATGTCATTATCGCTGCCGGAAACCATCATGGAATGATGTAGCGGGCAGTCGACGGACCATGCGGTGGTGGTGCCAGATGACATTGAATCCCCGGTTTGATACGCGGTTAGCTTTTCGCCACCGGCGCTCCAGATCATTCCTTGTCCGGCGGCAAATTGTTTTCCCGGAAAAGACAACATCTTTGCGCCAGGTTGTTTGGGCTCGCCTTCCAGAAGAGAAGTGTTACCGGGACCAGAGAGCATTGCGTCAGGGGTGAGGATGCAGAATGTGCCTCCAGGGGACTTCATTTCAAACAGAAAACGTCCGTCGGTCTGTTTGACTGCAAAAGGCTTGCTTCTTCCGGTTGGGATGAATAGCTTTTCTGAGTCGGCCAGCAGGTATCCTTGGGGTGATTGTTGAATTTTTCTTCGCCACTTTACATCACCCGATACGAGGTCCAAGGCAACGGCGTAAACCCCCTGGCTGGGAAAGAGGCCAGCTGTTGCGAAGACCTGGCCTTGATGAACAAGTACAGAAGTTCGGATTGGATGTGAACTGACAAGTCGATCATTGCCGACGACCCAAGGCATGGCCGGTCCAATTTGGGTTTGCCAACGAAGTTTTCCGGTTGCCACATCAATGGCTCGCACCATGCCGTCGTCCGAGCCCAGATAAGCTATGCCCTCTGATACCGAGGGAGCGTAACGAACGGGCGCTCGAGCGACAAACTGCCAACGTTTGTCGCCTGTTTCAGGATCCAGAGAAACCAGGCAGTCGTTTGCGGACGATGTGATCAGGACATGGGTTTGACCTGTTGCGTCATTGACAATCAGCGGAACATCACCCCGATCGTCTGTGACTCTCGCTTCCAGAGTATCGAGTTTCTGCCAAAGGCTTCCCCTGGCAGGTTTGGGCCAAGCTGGTTGCGGCGCGCTCAGCTGTTTGAATTTCCACAGGGGAACCCAGTGTTTTGACCTCAGTTTTTGTTGATGGAACCCGTTCCTCTGGGGATTGCCTCTGTGTGCGGGCCAATCCCCTTGCAAAGGCGTAGTCGCTGTTAGCAGAACAAGGACGACTGAAAATAGCAGTGGGAAACGTGAAAACATCAAAAGCATGATTTGAACGGGAAGCTCGATGCGGCATCAAGAACGAGCCGCTCCACGCCAACTTCGTGCTGTTAGTGGCTAGCACGTGCATTTGTGGTGGCTGGTGGGTCGAACCTTGGTGCGGTGCTGACTAGGGAGGCGAAAGTTGTTCCAGAAAACCTTGAAGGTCCACCTGCAATGAAAAAGATAACTCATTGAGCTTTGCTTGAAGTTCCTGAGCGAGTGCTTGAGCCTCCACTTTGGCTTTGTTTTGTTGGGTAACCCTGACTGTTGGCATGGGGGGGAGACGCGCGATAAC
>JAPOKD010000163.1 GCA_029977825.1 Planctomycetota bacterium
CCCTGTCACACCGGCCGATATCACGAAAACGGTTTACCACGCCACAGGCACTCACGATCTGATTGCCAGGGACTCACAGAATCGACCCTTCAGTCTGCTGGAACCCGGCAAGCCCATCATGGACCTGTTTTAACATCCACGCCCTTATCAGCATCAGCATTGACACCACCCGAATTGCCTTCAACAGCGTCTGTGGGCTGCGCAACCCAGCTGCTGATGAGAGTCCCGTCTGCTAGGTTCCAAACTCGAATCTCACCGTCATGCGAACCGGTCACAATCTTTGTGTGCTCCTTGTGTACCGCGGAACACAGCACCCAATCAGCGTGCCCTTTGAACTCAGTCGCCACCTGATTCGTGGTTAAATCCACTTTGACCAAATTCTGATCACTGGAGGGAACAAAAGCAAAATCGCCAGCGGTCACGATTCGGTAGCCTTCACCACCGATTGACAGTTCAGCTGTTTTCTTTGCATCGGAGACATTCCAACGGTGCATTTTTTTGTCGTTTCCGGTTGAAATGATCTGCTTTCCATCAGGCAGCATGAAAACGCCGCGGACTGCTTTGCCATGCCCTTGATAACTGATCAGTAACTGCCCAGTTTCTGCGTTGAATACCTTGGCAGATTTGTCCCGACTTGCTGAAACCAACTTTGTCCCATCCCTACTCCAGGCAAGCGCGGTTACAAAATCAGCATGGCTAAGCAGGGTCTGCTCAATTTTCAGGGTGTCCATATCAACGATTCGAATCGTCTTATCGGCAGAAGCAACGGCTAATTTTTTACCATCCGGCCGAAACGCCACATCAAGGATTACATCATCGCAACGTGCGAGAACGGCTGCGACGCTCTGGCTCGCAAGATCGATTACCCGAACGTCACCCCCAAACCCGGGGCGACCGCTGGCAACAACCACTTGCCTGGCGACCGGACTGGTGGCTTCCACGCTGTCACTGTTTTGTTCACCATCCGCTTTGGTACGGCTGCCTGCGGGTGGAAAAGCAATCGCATAGGTCTGCTGCCCAACATTGCCGATGCGTTGTTGAAGATTCCCCTGAACATCCCACACGAGAATTTCGTTATAGCCGCCGCTATAAACCATTTCACTTTCTGGTGAAAAAGCGATAGCAGTGACTTGCAATCGTGCTGGATAGACAGCGGGCGCGGCCGGGTGTTTCCGTGGCGGGATAACAAATGGCAACCTTGCATCAGGATCATTGCCATCGAACACCGCCCCTTGATCGATCCAATCCGACACCACTTTGATCTGCTCTGCCGTCAATGCCTCTGTTTCTGCGGGCATCCGTTCGAATGGATCATCGACTTTCAGTCGCCGTAACAATTCCGCAGCATCACCCTGGTCAGCTTTCAGAGGCATCACACCGCTGTCACCGGGCTTGCACAACTCAGTGAAAGTATCGATGCGATACCCACCCTCCGCTTTTTTTGCATCGTGACAGGCAACGCAATTTTCCAGAAAAATGGGAGCTACATCCCGCCTGAAGCTGATATTACTTTCTTCCGCGAACCCGACACTCATCATCAGCAATACAATTGCCATCGAGATCAATTTGGCCCGAAAACGTTGTTGCCAACAATGAAGTATTTGATTCATGGTTTGTTATTCAAGAACGGAGATCGACAAAATGCCGAGAATCTTTAGTGAGTGACACGCCACAGCGAACTGCAGGACCAGCCCAGCATCAGTGCTGAAAAATAAACTCATCCGTGTTCAGCAGGGCCCAACAAACATCTGCAAGTCCGTCAGCAGGTGTCTCACGCTTACCACAATGTTCGATTGCAGCATTCCGCTCTGATTCTGTTGGCAATCGGCAAACAGCCGACAGGTATAATTGATCTAGAATTTCCGACAGTGACGCGCCATTTTTCAGTGCAGCACGAAATCGATTGGATTCCTCCTGCAACTTTTTGTGAATGGTCGCCCCATTGAACAACTCAATCGCCATACCAAGATTGGAATCGCTGGCGCGTTCGCAAGCACAAACGGTGCTGCGTTCCGGCTGGCCAAAGACTTTCAAGAAATCGACTTTCACCAGATCAGGCGCTGGCAAATGTGTCGCCTTTGTCCCAACAGGTAAATTGGCAAATTTCTCCTCCAATCCCGTTGCATGATTGATCGCATCCAGCAACTGCTCGGCGCTCATCAAGCGGGGCAACTGATGCGAAAAATAGACTTGATCCTGCCGATTGGAATCATTGGCAAGGTAACTGGCTTGATAGGTCCTGCTGTTGAGAATTGTCCTCAGCAAGTGTTTGCGATCAAATCCATGCTCTGCAAAATCTTTTGCAAGAGCATCCAGCAACGGACCATTGGACGGCGGGTTTGAATCACGGAAGTCGTCGATCGGATCCACAATTCCTCTGGAAAAGCACTCACTCCAAATCCGGTTCGCCTCTATCTTTGCAAAATACGGGTTATCAACGTTCACAAGCCAGTCAACAAACGTATCCCGACGATCTCCCTCAGCGAGGGATTCGACCGTTCCATCAACGGGTAACCATGGTTTCATCTGCTGCCCCGTTCGAGGCTGAGTGACTTCGCCACTGGAGGCTGACCAAACGAATAATTCACCTGGCCGTTGTGTTTTTCGTCTCTGCACCCTCTGAAAGAAAGCTCCCAGTCCGTAATAGTTATCCTGCGTCCAGCGTTCGAAGGGATGATTATGGCACTTTGCACATTGCAAGCGAGCTCCCAGAAAGACTTGAGAAACAGTTTCCACGCAATCGTTCATACTGTTTGCCGTGCGATAAAAATTCGCTGGCGGATTGGCTAAAGTGGAACCATCTGCAGAGAGAAGCTGTCTTGCAAATTCGTCATAGGGCATATTGTTGCGAAACGCTTCTTCAACCCAGCGATGATATTTATGGACTCCTTCTTTTCCAACCAGTTGACTGGTCATCTTGAGCAGGTCTCCCCACTTCAATGCCCAGAATTTTGCATACTCTTCCCGCTCCAACAGCCGATCAATCAACGCGGCCCGTTTACCAGCAGACTCATCCGCGAGGAATTCTCTTGTTTGCTCGACCGTCGGCAAAATACCGATCACATCCAGATAGACACGCCTCAGGAATTCTGAATCACTGCAAGTGCTGGATGGAAGATATTGAATCTGTTTGAGCTTTGCATTGACGAATTTGTCAATGTAATTCACCTCCTGAGGTGCTGCCCACTGAAAGCCGGGTTTGTGTTGAACAAACATGAAAGGCACTGATTCAATATGTTCAAGAAAACGGACTAGAATCACTGCGTCGCCTTGGGCTCCTGCTTCGACCCAGCCCGACTCATCCACCGTTGCGATCGTTTGATCAGAGCTTTCATAAACCACCAGATCCGTCACGTCTCGTGATGTTCCATCAGAAAAATGGGCAAGCACTGACAGCTGTTGTCTTCCCTGCTCAAGAGCCATGATACGCTTCTGCGCAGGATGCACTTCCAATCGCACACAGCGTGGCGTATCAGGTGGATCAGCCCTAGCCCCTTGGGCAATCCAGTCCCGCAGGATGTGATAGGCAGGGTCATCAGGTTGAATTTGCTTGCCCCCGCCATGACTCACTTTCATGAGTGGCTTCTGCAACAACAAGCTCTGCTCGGGTTGTATTCGGTTGACCCGTCGACCAAAGTCTTCGCGGATCAATGTGTGGAGATCCAATTTTTGATCAAACCCCCTGAGCGACAGACGAAACATTCCCTTCCCGCTCGGCGAACCGTGACAGGCACCTGAATTACAACCCTGCTTTGAAAGTGCGACAAGCACCTCTGACTCAAAAGCAATCTTGCGATGTTGTTCGGTAGCTGAAACACGAACCGGAACATTGACCTGAAGGGCACCAACCTGCACCACCAGTTCCGTTATGCCATCGGCCTTAGCATGAACCACGCCATCACGAACTTCGGCGACATTTTTATCGCGACAGGACACCAATGCCTCACGTGTCCAATCTTTTGGCATCTGCTGGGCATCATAACCCGTAACGACCAGTTGACGTCTTGAGGACTTTCCAACCAACTCGATTTCTTCAGGATGAACCTGAACGGTTTCAGGCATACTCGCGATCGGCAATGAAGACAGGTCATGAGCGAACTTGAGCGGAGCTCCCTTGTACTGACTTGAGACGTCAACACGCATAGCACTCGTTTTTGAGGTATTATCCGCTGGAAGACTCAGGTGGAATACTGCGGTGTCCTGATCGGCTGCGACAGTAATTGGTGCAGCAACAGTCCATCCTTGAGGCAGCGATTTGAAGACAACTTCTACAGGCTGAGGATCGTCACCCTGCCGATCAACATGCAGAGTAATTGGATGCGTGTTCCCAGCAACCAGCGGCGCTGCAGCTGACACGCTCAGTTTCACCGGATCGATCCACTGAATCGGCAATTCTATCCCTTTCATCCGTCCCCGTCCGTTCAACTCGGAATAAGACAGAACTGATACCGATGGGGGTTCGTCTGACTGATTCAGTCGAGACATTGACAGAGTGTAGGTGTCTTTTTCAGCCTTACTGCTGATATTCCACTGCTGCTGAATGGACTGATCAGGCAGAAGAGTGAGACCTGACTTGAACTTGTCATTCTTTCGTTTCAAGACGAGAGTTGCCGTATGATTCTGCTGCTGCCGGGCCAATGTCAAAGCTGCTGCTGGCTCAAGCGAGTAATACTCTTCTCCAGCGGCAGTACCGCTGAGCAGGATGGTCCCATCACGCCACTTGCCCGGAAACGGAACGTGTGGGCGTTTTACGCGATGCAGTGCCAAACTGTTAACAGAGACAGCCAGCGGTTCATTTCCGGCAATTTCCCCCTGCAACTCCACCAACGATGAGCTTTCGCCGTTCCAACTTTCATCCGCGAGCAAATAGATTTTTACCGCATCCACTTTTGCTGGTACGTGGGGGTTCAACAACCTCAGACCCTGCACAGGCTTTGAGAAACCAAGTTCGACTTCCCCGTCATAACCAAAACGACTGACTTGCAAGTCCAGCACGCAGGCTCCCGTTGCAAGCTCGATTGCGAATTCCTCTCGTGTCTTTGCATCAGCCTTCAGCGTTAGTTCAACCCTGCCTGACGGCACAACTTCAACCAGGTAACCAAAACCTTCGCCTCCGCGCCCTAACAGATCCGAAGCCTTCAAACGATACACCCCGTTCGATGGAAATTTGTAATCAAAACTCCACTCATCTGCATCTGTGACTTTGGATTCTGCAACCACAAGACCCTGATCATTTTCCAACTGCATTTTCAAAAGCGTGGTTGCTCCCAGACTGCGAGTTCGCGACCGAAATCGCACAGTCTCATCCTTGATCCCCTGAATCACATATTCATCCTGTTCACCCTCAACAGCCAGTTTTCCGTTGATACCGATGGGGTACGAAAGAGAGGCAACCTCATCCCCTTCAATGTGTTGCGGGGCCGAACTGACATGTATCGACTGCCATGCGGAAACCTGCCCATCCTTGAAGTGAAAGGCAAGCATGTCCCGATCGTCGCCTGTGTAGTTTTGCACCGCGATTTGCCGCTGTACGGGCAATTGATTCCCCAGTGTCGAAACCTCGATACTGGCAAGTTTCCCGCGTTGGACTGCGAGTGGAAAACAATGGCTGATCAGGGGAAAATCACCAATTCGAAGGTGATAACGTCCGCCTGCGGCATATCCACTGTCTTTGACTTCAATGAGATAATCGCCGGCGGTCGTGAATTGATGCCGAAATCTGCACTCTGCACCAACACCATCATCGTCAGCAACGAGAATCGGCTTTCCATCAATGGTAAGTAAACGAATCGCTGGATCCATGGCTGAAGCGATGCATTGTGTTAGCGCCTCGACGGTGATCGACTGGTTTGCATCAACATGAATCCTGTAATAGTCCAGCGATGCTCCATCACTCTTGCCATCAACCGCACTTTCCGCAGGAATTTCCTGCGCTGTGGCAAGCGAATGATTTTTACCGTTATCCAGCACTACATTTAAATCGTCGACCAAAAGAATGGTCGGAGCCACAGGACCGGCATTGGTCGCAGCCCACAGACCAATCGGCCCGAGCGGTGCTTCCACCGGCAGTGTCAATTGAATGACTGCTTTCTCCGGTTGCACAGATTCGATTCTTATTTCCGAACTTGCGCGAGTGAGAAAACGCAGCGTCGAATCGAAGCCCTTGCCAACGATGGTCAACTGCGTGGTGCTACCTGGTCGGACTGATTGCGGCGTGACAGCGGTAATTGACTGCGCAAACGCGGACCCACGACCCACGACAAGCAGCAGTATCCAGACTACGGAAGAAAAACGCATTAGGTACAAACCAGAGAAGGTGAGTTTCATTGATTGACAATTCATCATCGTGAACGGTTAGCGTTCAACTGACAGGTGTGTAGGCAGCGGAATCAGATCAGACCGGGAATCGGTTGCCCATGGTAAATTTGGTGAGGTCGTTCGGACGCATCACGCCACACTGCTGTCGCTGGAATACCAAGTGCCCGATAGATCGTGGCCGCAAAATTTTCCGGTGTAACAGGTTGCTCACTTGGGTAGCCCCCATGTTCATCGGACGCACCAATCACATTGCCGCCACGAATCCCCCCCCCTGCGAACCACACCGACTGCACTGCTCCCCAGTGATCCCGTCCAGGCAAGTCATAGTGTTTCTCCAGCAGACTGATTTGGGGCGTCCGACCAAATTCACTTGCCATCACGATCAAGGTTTCTTCCAATTCACCAGAAGCTTGCAGATCATCCAACAATGCGGAAAGCGCTTTGTCAGTTGGTGGCAGAAGCTTATTCTTCAGATGGGGAAACGCATTGCCGTGTGTGTCCCATGTCTCATCATTTCCCAAATTAACCTGCACGAGATTCACACCTGTGGATATCAGGCGTCTTGCCATCAAGAGGGACCATCCAAATGAGTTAGCGCCATATCGTTCCAGCGTTTTCGCGTCAGCATTGGTCACATCGAGAGCATGGTGCACAGAAGAGTCAGTCAGCAGATCGATTGCTCCCTGACGCAAACGATCAAATTGTGTCGTCTCGGCGTGTCCGTCAAGTCTGCGCCGCTGGTGCTGAAGCGTTTCCAGCAGACGCAAACGACCACTGACTTCTTTCATCCCGAGACCGTGTGGCAAATTCAGTTGAGGTGCCTGAAAGACACGTTTATCAGAACCTCCTCGCTCCTGATGGTCAAAATGGTGCGTTGGAAACGCTCCATAGGACTTCGCGTGAAACGGAGACGCATCAATCATCCAGGGGTCATACTGAGCCCCCATTTCACCTGCATCCTGCCCGGGGATCACTCGTCCAGAATTGTGTACAAGTCTCTCAGGAAGCACGACCGCGGGTGGCAGGTTGTTGGTGGCTTTCGTAGCGCGTCCGGCGATTGCAGCAATTGAAGGGCGATCGGTTCGACTGGGTTCATTGGGTTTGAACCCGGGAGGCAAATTTGAATGCCCCGTCAGGATCATGTGATGGCCCGCCGAATGCTCATTCGATCCATGGGTCAATGAACGGCACAAAGCCCACTGATCGCTACGTTGTGCCAGGCCAGGCAGGTGTTCACAAATCTGCAGTCCGGGCGTCTTAGTCGAAATGGGTTTGAATTCACCTCGTATGGTATCGGTAGCATTTGGCTTCATATCAAAGCTTTCATGCTGCGCCAGACCGCCCGAAAGAAAAATAAAGATGCATGACTTTGCTTTGCCCGCGGCAGGACTGCCATCAGCGGCAACAGCCTGACGCAAACCGGTCAAATGATTCAGTCCCATTCCCAGCAGACCAATCGACCCAATTTGCAAAGCCTCACGACGAGCCAATCGGGGATGAACGCAATCCCCGCTTGTCGCACTGTCTTTCAACTGCCAGTCGTTCATACGTCTCTCCCCGTATACAAAGGAGCAATCACCTGCCCATTGCATAATTGATGGGGGCGATCCAGGGGATCCATGATTTGCGTTTCGCTCGCCACGCCCAACGCATGAAAAGCTGTCGTCAAGCAATCAGCGGGTGAATACGATCGAGTGATCGGATAAGCTGCCTGGGAATCCGTCTTGCCAATCGCTTGACCACCTCTGACCCCTGCTCCTGCAAACAAGCCGGAATAAGTGTGTGCCCAATGGTCGCGCCCTGGCAAGGTCTGACCCGGCAAGGTGGAAACTTTGGGTGTACGGCCAAACTCGCCCATCACCACGACCAGTGTCTCATCTAACAGACCGGACGATTCCAAATCATCCATTAAAGCTGACAAACCCTGATCCAATTGCGGCAGCAAGTTGTTTTTCAACTTCCCCCAATTGTCGGTATGAGTATCCCATGTCTGCACGATCCCCATGGCTGCTTGCACGACGGGAACGCCCGCTTCAATCAGTCGGCGTGCCAACAATAGACTCTGCCCAAACTGATTACGTCCGTATCGATCACGTGTCGCAGTGGATTCCTCAGCTACCTCAAAAGCTTTGACCACCTTACCGGATGTCAAAAGATTAATAGCAATTTCCTGTTGTTGCCGGAACGATCCGGCATCCCCATTGAGTGCGCCCCCTTGCTGCTGCAACTGCTCCAATAATTGTCTGCGCGATTGCAATCGCTGCTGCGTGATACCATCACGCATGGTCAAAGCCTGCATCCGAAACGCATCATCATTCGGATTGCCATTGATCTGCCACGGATCATGTTTGGCTCCCAAAAATCCGGCATGCTGCCCGGGCCAAGTCAGTGGCCCCTCGATAAAGTAATTAGGCAGGGATACTGCCGTTGGGATACCGTCAGTTCGCGGGCGTATGAAATCAAGCGCAGAAGCAAAGTTCGGAAAATCATTCCGCGACTCAACTCGATCCAAGTCTGTTCCACCACGCGGAATGGGCGTAGGGCGTCCGGTCAAAGCGACGTGAGTCGCTAACAAGTGATTGTGCTCCCGGTGTGCAAGTGTACGTACGATCGCCCACCGCTGCATCTGCCTGGCGAGCCCCGGAAGGTGTTCACAAACAAAAACACCTGGTACCGCCGTAGCAATCGGCTTGAATTCCCCCCGAACTTCAGCAGGAGATTCCGGCTTGGGATCCAACATATCCAATTGGCTGGCACCACCGCTGAGATGCACATGCAACACTGATTTGGCTTGACCACCAGGCTGTTGCGTTGCAGCACCTGACAATACCTGTTGCTCAACTGGAAGCAACGAGCCGACAACACCAGCAGCAGTCGCTTGAAGAAGGCCTCTTCGATTCAACGCGTACCTCGGTAACATCAGTAGACTCGGCAGCTGGGATGGCGGTTATGGCAGGGGGCATGGAGGGACTCTCATTGTCGACTCTCACGTGTCCCGATGCAACAATCCGGTTCATTTATGAGAAGACAGCGTGGGAGGTCGTAAATGAGAGCCAGCTGATACGTGTTGTGCCGCAAGGCCGGGTTATCGGCAAGAACGCGAGGGATGGCGTAACAGACGACTGCCACCCCCTTTTGGGTCAAAATTCACGCATTTTCCGGCAGTAAACGTGTTTTTGCCGCCTTCACACCACCCTAGTGTTGAAAGTCAG
>JAPOKD010000881.1 GCA_029977825.1 Planctomycetota bacterium
CATGGCGGAGTCACTGTCACTCATGCCCTCGATCTTATCCAGGATCAGGAGTTTTGCCTTTTCGAAGCGACTCAACGTTTCGTTGCGATCGATCGTCTGCATGCTTGCAGAGTTGTCAATTAAAAACACTGTTCTCGCCTGGCCGGTTGATTCTCCATGAAAACCGGGTCGCTCTAACGCAATCAATGCGAGGAAGACTGCCAGAAGTTGCAGTAGCAACAGTAAGCTCCGCCTGAGGCGTTGAAGCAGACTGTTGACATGCAGGTCCTCGATGGTCTTCGACCACAGGTAGGTGCTCGGAACCTCAACAGGTTCACGCTTTAGTTTCAGGAAGTAGAGTGCGATGATCCCGACGGGTATGAGCGCGAAAAGCAACCATGCGAGCGGGTTCGTGAACGCTGGAAAAAAATTCATCGTACAACCCCCCGTTCACGGAGGTACTTTGTCACGATCGTTTCAACCGGAGTTTCGGTGCGAACAGGCAGGTACACGATGGAACGCTTGGCACAGAATTGTTTGATTGAACTGATGAAGGATGCAACCGTTTCCTGGTATTTCTGCAGTGCATAGTTGTTCAGGGTGATCTCCGCTGAATCACCATCCTCGACGTCAATCAAACGGCGGTCACCGCGAATGGGTGGGTCAATTTCTTCGGGTGAGAGGACATGCATGACAAACACATCCATCCGGCGGCCGATAAGCATCCGTAACGCTGATTCATAGCCTTCTTTATCCATCAGGTCCGAAATCAAGACTGCCACGCCAGTCCCTGAGTTTCTAAGCGAAAAATCTTTAACACCTTCAAAAAGTGATACGTTCTGTCCGCTGTCGACTTGGTCGAGATAGTTCAACATTTTCCACAAGCTTGCACGCCCCCGCAGTGCGGGGGCCTGGCGACCCATGGGGCCAAGGGCCTGAACACTGACGCGATCAGCACGGCAAAGACCCACGTAACCCAGCGCGGCCGCTAATTGCTTTGCAACATGCAATTTTGTGGGGGTGCCAAAGTTCATGGATTCACTGGCGTCGATCAGTGCATAGAAATGAAGGTCCTCCTCCTCCTGAAACAGTTTCAAAAACAGTTGATCCAGGCGGGCGTATAAATTCCAGTCGATTAGACGGAGGTCATCCCCGGCTACGTAATTTCGGAAATCGTGGAATTCGACGCTTTGTCCTTTGCGTTTACTCTTGCGTTCGCCTTTCATGCGACCACGGAAGACCTTGCGGGAAACAAGCTCCATACGCTCGAGTCTGCCGAGAAGGTTGGGTGTCAGAAGGTGGTTGGATTGAGGTGTGCTCATCCTGGCGTAGCTCTCTTCCAAGCGTGGGCAAAAACTTTTGTTGGCCCGAGTAGTGTTGCTGGTGTGGTTGTGTATTGGTTCATTGCGTGGGGATAAAGGTGGCTCACTGCCATAGCAGCGGAAGACGCTCATCACGAGTGTCCAATTTGCCGGCCGGGCGGACGCCCGCGCCCCTTCTCTTCTGCAGTGAATCGCCCAGGTCCGCTCGGGCATTTTCGGCGGCAGACATTAATTGCTTGACCACTTCGGGGTGCTTATCAATGACGTTCATTGTTTCTGAGACGTCTTCATTCAAGTCGAACAGGCTGAGCTTTGCCTTTGACTGTTTGTAGCCGATGGGAATACCCCCGGTACCGCCGGGATGACCATTGAGTGTGCGATAGGTGTGCGGAAATACAAGCTTGTACCGTTCGTTGCGAACGGCCTGAAGCTGCCCGCCCCCGTAGTAACAGTAAAACGCCTCATGGGGTGATGTTGCACCCGGGACGCCAGTCATCAGGGGCAGGATGTCTTTTCCGTCGATTTTGTGCGCTGGAAGTGGGGCACCAATCAGCTTGGCAACGGTTGGCAACAAATCTATGGTGCTGCAGAGTTGATCGCATTGAGTGCCCGCTGGGATTTTTCCTTTCCACCACATGATGGTCGGTTCGCGATACCCACCTTCAAACATTGTTCCCTTACCTTCACGCAGCGGGGTTGCTCGCCCAGCGTGATCTCCGTAACTGAGCCATGGGCCGTTGTCGCTCGTGAAAACAACCAGCGTGTTACGCTCGGCACCGATGTCCTCTACTGCATCAAGAATCTGGCCCACTGACCAGTCGACTTCCATCACGACGTCCCCGAAGAGGCCGGCTCCACTTTTTCCCCTGAATTCCTCGGATGCGTACAGTGGAACGTGAACCATCGGGTGCGGAAGGTAGAGAAAGAAGGGCTTCTCGGTGTTGCGTTTGATGAAGCTCACAGCCCGTTCTGTGAACTGCTTGGTCATCTGCTGCTGATCGGAAGGCTGAATATTCGGGTTCGTGATCCTGTAGCCCGTTGGCGCAGAGGTCTCGATCATCGGCAACGCTGCCCACGGGATTTCGGCTTTGGGATCCCTGGCACGCTTGGCTAGTGCGGCCGGATGCAGTGGCCACATATCATTACTGTAAGGGATCCCGTAGTATTCATCGAACCCATGCTGGTTCGGGAGAAACTTTGGGTGGTGGCCCAGATGCCACTTGCCGTAGACCGCAGTGGCATAGCCGCGCGAGCGACACAGTTCAGCCAGGGTGGTCTCATCCGCATTCAAGCCGATGTTGGATTTTGGGCCCAAGGCGCCTCGAATCCCAACACGCGTGTGGTAACAGCCAGTTAAGAGGGCCGAGCGTGAGGCCGAGCAGACTGCCGACGACACCACGAAGTCTGTGAATATGCGGCCCTCGCTGGCCATGCGGTTCAAGTTGGGGGTTTTGTATGCAGTGGCACCAAAAGGGTTGATGTCTGCGTATCCCATGTCGTCAATGAAAATGACCACGATGTTGGGAGGAGATTCGTTCGCCGCCTCGCCGTGTGTCACGCTGATCGAGGTCAGTAGCAAAGTGCAGGCAAAGAAAAG
>JAPOKD010000570.1 GCA_029977825.1 Planctomycetota bacterium
CCGGAACGCGAATTTGGAGGATTGGACGGATTCTTTGCGTGGCTCGAACGCAAAAAATACAAAATGCATGTTCGTATTTTTGCATCGCGTTACAAGAGCTATCGGCCTTGTGAGGAATGCAACGGTAAGCGTTTCAAACCCGAGGCGTTAGCGTATCGCCTTGAGGACCTCAATGTCGCTGATGTACTGACTCTGCAAGCTGATGAGGCGGCTGATTTTTTTCACGGCCTGGAACTTGACGAGCGTGAATCACAAATAGCAGATGAACCAATTCGTCAACTCACAGACCGCATTCGTTATTTGCAGGAGGTCGGACTTGGTTATTTGCAACTGGATCGTACCCTGCGAACTCTCTCGGGTGGGGAAACACAACGTGTTGCACTGACATCCGCGCTCGGCAGCAGTCTCGTCAACATGCTGTACGTACTGGATGAACCGACTGCCGGATTACACGGTTCCGACGTGGGACGTCTCTCGAAGGCAATTACAGGTCTACGCGATCGGGGAAATACAGTCATCGTGGTTGAGCACGATGAAACCATGATCCGGATTGCTGATCACGTGATTGAAGTGGGTCCCGCTGCTGGAAATGCCGGCGGTAATATCATGTTCGAAGGCACGCAGGCCGAAATGCTGGCTGACAGCCAGAGTTTGACGGGTCAATTCCTGACGGGCGAACGCGGCTGGTCACTCCGTGATCGTGAACCTCGCAAACCTCGTGGTTTCATTACACTCACCGGAGCAAGCGGTCATAATCTCAAGAATATCGACGTCGACTTCCCACTCGGGCTATTGTGCCTCGTAACCGGGATATCAGGTAGCGGCAAAAGCTCGCTGGTGCAGGACACACTTTATGGAGCTATCCGACAAGCCAAGCATGGTGAGGCTGCGAAACCCCTCCCATTCAAATCAATCAAAGGACTGAGCCAAATCGAAGACTGCATGTTGATCGACCAATCACCAATCAGTCGAAGCCCACGCAGCGCGCCTGTGACTTATGTCAAAGCTTTTGATCCCATTCGAAAAGTCTTTGCGGACACGATTGATGCGCGCACACGCAATTTTGGCCCCGGGCACTTCAGCTACAACAGCGTGAAAGGGCAATGTCCGCAGTGCGAGGGCGCAGGTGTTATTCAAATCGACATGCAGTTCCTTGCAGATGTCTCCATGCAATGCCCTGCCTGCAAAGGAAGCCGGTATCGAGAAGAAATACTGAATGCTCGCTACCGTGACCGCTCGATCGCAGATGTACTGCAGATGAGTGTCCGAGAGGCTTCAAGTTTTTTTCGTGGACACGAAAAAGTCCAGCAGCGATTGAAAAGAATGCTCGACGTAGGACTCGAATACGTCAAGCTTGGACAACCTGCCACAACACTGTCCAGTGGAGAAGGGCAACGCTTGAAACTTGCGGCTTTTCTTTCATCAACAGTCCGGAAACGCACGCTTTTCCTTCTCGATGAACCGACGACGGGACTTCACTTTGCAGACATCGTACGCCTGGTCGACTGCTTTGATGCCCTGCTGAAAGACGGACATGGACTGGTAATTGTCGAACACAACTCGCTATTGATGCAGGCTGCCGATTATCTTATCGACCTTGGCCCCGAAGCAGCTGAAAAAGGTGGACAGATCGTTGCCAAGGGGACACCAAAACAGGTGGCAGGTACAGCGGGCAGCCTGACCGGTGCACTTTTAAAAGAACAATACTCAGCTTTTCCTGCCGAATGACATCTGCGTCAGCCAATTTTGGCATCAAGATCACCGCCTATGCGTGAACAATAGCCAGGGCTGTTTGGCTGATCCTTGCTTGCGAGGTACAATTGCGTGGAATGGTAACCGTACCCACACGCGTCCCCACCTCGCCAACCCTGCACGACGTCGCCCAAAGGGTTGCTTGGAACGTCAGCCCCACATCACCTTGCCGTAACACCGTGGCTACCCTTCGCAAATTCATTGTTCTCGCTTCACTAACCTCGGCGTTTGCGATTGGCGTCCACGAAAATTCAGGAGCGCAAACCGCAACTTCTCCCACGAACGCTACCCAACCGGATCCCAGCAAGATTCATTTTTTTGAAAAACATATTCGGCCACTGCTGATTGCGAAGTGCTACGAATGCCATTCCCACGAGACCGGAGAATCTGACGGCGATCTTTTTCTGGATTCTGCCGCAGGCATGCAGAAAGGGGGTAGCCGGGGCGCTGTAATTGTACCAGGCAAACCCGACCAAAGTCTGTTGATGCGCGTCATCAATTACAGGGATCGGAACCTGCAGATGCCTCCGAGTGGAAAACTAGCTGATTCAGAAATTGAGTTACTGCGGGTCTGGATAGAGTCGGGGGCCACCGACCCACGGCTAGAAAATCCGAATGACTCAGCCCACAAAGACGATCTTTCCACCACTTCACCTTTAAATCGTGACCCCAGTTCGCACTGGGCCTTTAAAGTTCCATTGCGTCCAAGCGTGGACGCAACGCTCGATGCAGATGTTGAAGACGTCATTGATGTATTCGCGGCCTCTGCTGCGAGGAATGCGAACGTTAAAGTCAGCTCACGTGCGAATCGGGAAACCCTGATACGTCGCTTGTATTACGACCTGACAGGTTTGCCACCAAGCAGGGAGATCATTGAGCGGTTTAAGAACTCCAACCGACCAGATGCCTACCAACGTCTTGTTGACCGCTTACTTGCCTCCCCGGAGTTTGGTGAAAGATTTGGTCGACATTGGCTGGATGTCGCCAGGTATGCTGATACGGTGGGCTACGCTTTGGGTGGTAAAGAACGACGCTATAAAGGAAGCGAGCGATATCGCGACTGGACCATCCGTTCATTTGCGCAAGACATGCCATATGACGAAATGGTGCGTCACCAACTGTCTGCGGATCGTACTGATCCAACCAACGAACATGGAAACCTCGATGCGATGGGCTTCCTGACTTTGGGACGTCAATTTCTGAATCCTCTGGACACCATTGATGACCGTATCGATGTCATTACGCGAGGCTTACTAGGGCTGACAGTAACTTGCGCGAGATGCCACGATCACAAGTTCGACCCCATACCGACAGAGGACTACTACGCCCTTGGCGGCATCATTGCCAGTAGCCAACGCCCCAAGGAAGGGGCTAGCCCGCTAATGCTGATAGACAAGCCAAATCCCATTGACAGCCCTGTCCTGATTCGCGGGCAAAGTGGTAACCGAGGTCCAATTGTGCCGCGGCGGTTCTTGACCGCACTTCGTTCTGAACAAGAAGCAAGGTTCACTGACGGAAGTGGCCGCAAGGAACTGGCAGATAAAATCGCCACAGCTGAAAACCCATTGACTGCGCGGGTTATGGTCAACCGTGTTTGGAGCCACCTCATCGGCAAACCGCTCGTCGCCAATCCAAGCGACTTTGGCTACCGCACCAAGCCACCAGCAATCCCTGAAGTTCTAGACGAACTCGCTGCCACCTTTTCTAACGACTGGAGCATCAAAAAACTGGTGCGCAGGATCGTTCTTTCGAAAATTTACCAACAGCGGGTTGCGACTGAAGAAAAATCTCTCACAGCCGACCCGGATAATCAGCTACTCGCGAGAGCCAACCGAAAACGCCGCGACTTTGAATCACTGCGTGATTCTATCCTGACCGTCTCAGGCAGCCTCGACCGTTCGCTAGGTGGGCCTCCTGTGAACATTACTGCCAACACCGCAACTTACCGAAGAACAATCTATGCGATGATTGATCGCCAGAATCTTCCAGCGTTGTTCCGGACATTTGACTTTGCAAGTCCTGACACTCATTCACCCGGCCGATACTTCACAACAGTACCGCAACAGGCACTATTCTTGATGAACAGTCCTGAAATGATGGCAATGTCGAGAGCCGCGGCTGGTATCGTCCGACAGCGGCACACATCGCCCGAGGCAGATCGCTTCAATGCACAAGCGATTTTCCAGCAAATCCTCGGTCGCGACCCATCACAGCATGAACTCTCAACAGCCACTGCCTTTCTTAAAATTCCAACTCAAGCTCCCACACCGGTCATCGACCCCAGATCCTTGTGGTCCTATGGGACCGCTACGAGAATGCTGAAAAACGATGGCCAACTGTCAGCTTTTTCCGAGTTGAAAGAATACCACGATGGCCGCTGGCAAGCATCCGACAAGTTTCCGACCACAGCACCATTTGGTCACGCATTCCTTGGCAAGAACGGGGGACACACTCCCAGCGATCCAGCTCTTGGCATCGTTCGTCGCTACACTGCCCCACAAGATGAAGCCATCACCCTGGAAGGGATGATCAGCCACAACAGCGACAAAGGTGACGGTGTCAATTTCGTGATCCAAACCAATAGTCAGAAAATTTTCGAGGCGA
>JAPOKD010000247.1 GCA_029977825.1 Planctomycetota bacterium
CACTTTGGCCCTCAGTCGATCGTGCGTTTCACGATGTTCGTCATCGAGTTCAAACTCGACCCACAACTCGACTTCGGGGACGACTTTTTGTGTGACACCGTTCTTTACGATGTTTCCTTCCCAGTCTGCGGAATGAAAAAACACATCATCGGTGAAGTCTTCCGCCTGAATAAAACCGTATGTGCCTTCTTTTTCAATGAACATGATCTTGCCAAGTCGTCGCCGTTGAATGCGAAACTTTTTCTTGATCCCATCTTCTTGGTCGGGGTCATCCACGGTTTGACTCTTGGTGCTGGATTACGGAAGTTTGTAGCGAGTGGGTGTGTCTGAAATAAAACTGCCTGGCTGGGATTGTGTTCGCCGCGGCAGGTTGGTTCGGACGTCACACTCTAGTTTAACTCTCCGACCGTGTTTGCATCAGGGAGACCAATCCACTTCAAAAGGGATGAATTCGTCGCTCGGCGAATAATCCCGGACCACATGTCGGTGGCTGACGAGAAGACATCGTCGACATTGGCAGGTATCACGTGCCAATCGCCATCGGTAATTTCAGCATCGAGTTCTTCTGGATCCCAACCCAGATGACCCACGATCAGTCGAAAAGGTTCGTTCTGGTCACGTATCAGTTCAACGAGATGTTGCTTCTGGGCTGCAACGTAAATCCCATCCCCCGTTTCTGCCTCGGCATAATCGCGGATTTGATGAAGTGCGACAATCGGTCCTGACAGCGGACCTCCAAAGTGCAGAGATCTCGGCGGCGAGGGTAAATCTGAATCGGGTAAAGATGCTTCTCGCCCGTTTTTTGCTGCATCTGCTGAGAATCGGGGCGGATGTTCCGTTGGCTTCTCAGAGTGCGTCTGACCAAGAATGGCATCAAACGCCTGAGGTTGCGGCTCGATCGGGCGGTTAAGCATGACGCCAATCACGCGGGTTTCGTCATCGTGAACGATCAAGCAGACCCCATTGGCGTACATCGGGTCGGTAATGGTGCTGGATGCGACCAGTAAATGGCCGAGGTACGATTGCCTCATTGGAAGCTCCATGGTTCGTCAATGCTGTCAGGTTGGCAGTAAAAACACCGCACGCTTATAACTGGGCAAGCGGCGCGCCAAACGGTGGCGCTGTTTACCAGCGTGTTGCCGAAATTTCCCCAATTTTCAACTCTCAAGGCTTAATACAAGCATGTCCATCCACGAAATGCGCAAGACCTATTCCATGGCGGGCCTTGCAAAAAGTGACGTTGATGCTGACCCGGTGGTTCAGTTCAAGCGTTGGTTTGAGGAGGCCCAGCAGCCTGATTTACCTGACTGGATGGAAATCAATGCGATGACTTTGTCAACGGCAGCTACCACAGGGAAAGTAACCTCTAGAATCGTTTTATTAAAAGGCATTGAGGATGGACGGCTTTGTTTCTATACGAATTATGAGTCTGAGAAGGGGCAACAAATCGCTGAGAATCCTCAAGTTTCTCTCTGTTTCCTGTGGGGGCACTTGCAGCGTCAGGTGAGGGTGGAAGGGTGTGCCAGTCAATCGGATCGCAGCAAGTCAGTTGATTACTTTCATACCCGCCCCAGAGAGAGTCAGTTGGGAGCGCATGTGAGTCGACAGTCCTCAGTGATCGATTCACGCCAAACGCTGAAGGACCAGTTCACGGCACTCGAATCGAAGTACAAAGATCAGGAAATTCCCTGTCCTGATCATTGGGGAGGTTACGAGGTGCAACCGACCAGATTCGAGTTCTGGCAGGGCAGGCCGGGACGGTTGCATGATCGCATCTGTTATCTCTGGGACGGTGATCAGTGGCAGTTATCGCGTCGATCACCATGATCGTGTGAACCGGCGGTTCCTTGGGTTAGCCAATATTGCTTTTAGGCTGATGTGGTGTGTAAACAGCAGAGGCTAAACAAGCACCTGTCGCGAACCGCACAATTTGCATTCGTATTTCAAAGCATGTCCATAGGGTCGATATCAATCACATATTGAACGTCATCTTTGTCGGCAATTGTGAAACCTTCGACTGCTTTTCGAATCGTACTACCCAAGTGTGCGGGGTTGGTGGACTGCAAGAGAATATGAAATCGGTATTTACCCCTCAGTTTTGAAATGGGAGGAGGCGCTGGCCCAAGAATCCGTACTTCGAAACCAAGTTGTTTACGGGCAGCATCCAGTTGGGTGACCAATGAATCAGCAACTGCTTCAGTAACATCTTCGATCGATCCCCGGATGATAATTCTTGCGACACTTCCCAAAGGCGGGTAACTGAAACGGCGTCTGACCACCATTTCATCCTTGGCAAATTGGTGATAGTCGTGACGTGATGCAGCCTGAATTGCGGGATGCTCGGGTGAGTAAGTTTGAACGATGACGCGACCGCTGCGATCTCCTCGTCCGGTGCGACCCGCTACCTGCGTGACCAATTGAAAAGTGCGTTCTGCGGCTCGAAAATCAGGGAAGTGCAGGGCACTGTCTGAATTGATAACCCCGACCAATAACACGTTGGGGAAATCAAGGCCCTTGGCGATCATTTGTGTGCCCAGCAGGATGTCCACATCTCCGCGTCGAAACATGGTGAGAACCTTCTGGTGACTTCCGGGACGCCGCATCGTGTCACTGTCCATTCGAGCGATGCGGGCCTCGGGAAATTTGGCTTTGACTTCGGCTTCGAGTCGTTGTGTTCCCAGGCCACCATATCGGATTCCATCGAATCGACAGGCTGGGCATGCGGGAGGTGTGGGAATGGTGAAGTCGCAATAATGGCAAATGGCCTTGCCACCATCACGGTGGTGCGTCAGCGGCATGTCGCAGTCGGGGCAGGCGACCACGTCCCCACAAGCAGGGCATTGAATTGTGGTCGCAAAGCCACGCCGGTTAAGAAGCAGGATGGTTTGTCCACGGTCTTGCAGTGTTTCAGTCAAAGCTGTGTGAAGAGGCCGACTGATGGCACCGGAAGATCGATCGTCTTTCACTCGGAGGTCGACCAACTGAACGTCTGGCATAGGCAGGTCATTGACTCGGGAGGGTAGCGGAACCATTTCCGCATGGCCCGTTTGTGTCGCTTGCCATGACTCGAGTGATGGTGTTGCTGAACCCAGCACCAGTGGGATACCGAGCGACATTGCACGCGCGTGGGCAACCTTGCGGGCATGGTACCGTGGTTGTGTGTCTTGCTTGAACGAGGAGTCGTGTTCTTCGTCAAGGATGATCAGTCCTAAACGCGGCATCGGAGCAAACACAGCACTGCGTGGTCCGATCACGACTTGAACTTCGCCGCTGCGTATCCTCTGCCATTGATAATGTCTTTCCGCAGGCGTCATCTGACTGTGCAAAACTGCGACCGTTTGAAAACGGCGTTCAAAACGACCGCGTGTCTGGGGCGTCAAGCTGATTTCGGGAACCAGAACGATGGCGCCACGACCAAACCTGATCAGGTGTTCGATAGCGCGGATATAAACTTCGGTCTTCCCGCTGCCAGTCACACCATGCAGCACCAGCGTCTTGCCTTCCCCACTGTCAACAGCAGCAGTGATTCGTTCTAGAGCGTGCGATTGATCCTTGGTCAGAGTCAAGGACCGCTCTGTTTCTCCATCGCTCACTTGCCAGCGTGTTGGATTCGCTGTGGTCATTTCCCGACGTGTCTCGGATTTCAGAAGTCCCTTCTTTTGAAGCCTTCGAATCGGATCCTGGGTGCATGCTGCCTCTGCCATCAACTGGATGGCTGTTAAAGGTCGGGCAGCAGCGATCAGATGCCGTACAACTGCCTGTTGTTTTTTTGGCAGGTCATTGATGGTCGCATCATCCAACGATTCCATGTGTGGATGAAAGTATGTTTTCTCGCGTGTGCCAGCATTGCTGCGAACACTGGATGGAATCAAGGTATCGAAAACCTGACCTGCGGGAGCCTGATAATAGTGACTCATCCACAGGACAAGTCGCACCAAGGATGCGTCACAGAGAGGTTCTTCGTCAATGATCTCTGCGATGTCCCTGAGCGATCGCTGTGCTTTTGCCTCAAGATCGATTTTGGTGCACCAGCCTGTGATGGGCTTGCGACGTCTACCCAGTGGTACATGAACCCGCATCCCGATTTTTAATTTGTCGCGTATGGAGTCAGGGACACGATAGTCATAAGGTCCATGCGGGGCATCGCTGAAAACGATCGTTGCGGTTGCTATCGAGGCTTCGGCTGGCATTTCCCAGGGGGGAATATCGGTTTCAAACAATTCCGTTTGATGGGACTTGTTGGAGCTTGGCGTGGATTTACTCTCTTGATTTCCTGCTGCCTCCTCCGGCTTTCCATGGCCCGATTCCGCGTCGGGCGGTTCAATTGGGCTGGTCATGTGATCAGAAAGAAAATGAGAAGGCTGATTGGTAAGAGCCAAGTTATCCGTCAACATAGTGAATGTTCCAACCCGTTGAGTCTTTTGCTTCCGGCTTGTTCGCCTGAATTCGGCGTCACGGCCAGCAGTTGTCGGTGGTTTCCGTGCCACTTTTGCAACTAGCGTTACTCTTGGAGTGGACAAGTTCGGTCACAGAACCTGCAAAATACGCGAATTTCTGACAGAAAATGGCAGACTCCATGCGAATCGGAATACTCGGAGGATCATTTGATCCTCCGCACATCGGGCATTTGTGGATTGCTGAGGCAGTTCGTGAAACTTTGAAACTTGATGAGATCCGCTGGATACCTGCTGCGATTTCGCCGCTAAAGCCCGGTGGCCCCGTCGCTTCCAATGAGCAAAGACGGCAGATGGTTGCCTTGGCAATCTCGGGGTGTTCGGAGTATCTCGTTGATGACCGGGAACTCAATCGGGGGGATGTAAGTTTTACCGTCGATACTCTTCAGAGTTTGACAACAGAATTTCCTACAGCCGAATTCTTTCTCATCATGGGGAGTGACTCACTTGCATCCATACAGCAGTGGCATCAACCTGAGCGTCTGCTGGAGTTGGCCACGCTGGTGGTCTTGCAGCGAGGAGCTGAAGATGACATTGATTTCAATGTGTTGTCAGGATTTGCAGGCGAAACACAAATTGAGAGAATTCGGGAATCTCAGGTGAGTATGCCGTTGATTGAACTTTCCAGCAGCGAAATACGGGCGCGAGTGCGGAATGGCCAAAGTATCCGTTTTCGAACATGCAGATCTGTCGAGGCCTACATCAGGGCCGAGAAACTCTATCGGGCACCACTGCAGAATGCCAGTCGATCATGAACAGGATCATTCGGCTGATTTGAGACCATTTACCAGACGTAGCGTGTCTTCAATGAGTAGGTGCACACGGTCTTGAATGCTTTCATCAGCCAGTGCTTCCCCCTCAAATGACTCACCGGTTGCGTAAATGAAGCGGGGAACGATGAGGCACCGGAAATCAAGCATCAAACTATTGGCAAGGCCCATCGCTGACATGTAGCTGCCCTGACCGCCTGCTGCGAGCATCATGCCTACAATCTTTCCAGTCCATGCCCTGCCAGTCAATTCGACCGCATTCTTGGCAGCTGAATTCACGTCATAATTGTAGACGGGAGAAGCGAGCAGAATAGCATCCGCGTTTTCGACAAATCCACTGAGCTGTTGAACGTTATTGTCGCCGTACGCCGTCGCACCATCACAGAGTGGAAGTGGTGATTCTGCCAAGTCAAACAGTGTGGCATCCGTGTCGATTTCTTGCAGCCTGCTGACGCAGGCTCGAGCCATGATGCGGCTGCGACTACCTGGGTGCAGGCTGGAGCTGATCACCAAAATCATGGGAGAAGTACCTTACCCGTGTATTGAAAGTGTGCCAGCTGTCATGCTCGCAAAACTCGATCAGATTGTCGACCAGACAGCGGCTTCTCCTGCCAGACTTTTTGCTTTCTGCAAAAGATCACCCATCATTTCATTACCAGGTGCCTTCGCTTGACTCGCCATCCATTCCGAGACGATTTTTTAGCATGTTGAATTGGCGAAACATTCTTTCGCTGCTGCTGTGTACGTGTTCGGCTTCGGTAACAAACTGAATGTCATCGTCTGGGTAGACGTCACCCTTGATCAAAGTCTGCTCAAAATCGCCGAGTGGATCCCCGTAGACGATCAGCAGTTTGTGTTCATCCAATTGGACTTCTTGCCGTTTCGCGGGATTGATCACTGCGATGCCTGTGCAGCCATCGTTTAGCAATAGGTCCTCGAAGTCCAGAAGAATGCTCTTTAAGACCGGAACATCGATATGCTCACGGTACAGGTCTTCTTGATCAGTTCCAGCGTGATGGCTTGTTTCCAGCACGACATCGACGGTCGTTCCAAGCGGCTCAATCAGGTCAAGAAACAAGTCCATCAATGCATGGCGGGTAGCTGAGGCCATGATCACCGGCGTTCGCGTGCCGCTGGCTTCATCAATGTACTCGTCGAACCGGTAGCCTTGCTTGGGTACGATCTGAAGGTCATAGGATGGCCGAATGGCGTCGGTCAGGTCGAAGACGCCGTAGGAGTCAATTCCCATGTGCGTCTGCAATTCATCGTCCGAGAGTGATTCGAAACTGCCGTTTGCATTGCCCTTGATAGCGTCGTCGGCCACGCCGCTGCGGAGGATGCGTTTCAGAAAGCCCATGATGAATTGCCGATTTCGATCGCGTATGTGGAATTGAGGGGCGAGTGGATGTTCACGTTGCCGCCAACACCGATTCGCTTACATCCAACATTAGGTCACGTCCGCGTGCAGGTTTGCCGAACCGGCATTAGCTTCGAAGAAAGGTTTGCGAACCCTATCCAGAAAAGGTGCAAAATCGTTTCATGCGTTACGGTCGGCAAAATCCGAACCATACAAAGCAAGACATGGGTGATTGCCGATCCCGAGAGGTCGAAAAGTGGACTGAGACAAAAATCAACACTTGGGCAACGAGATGCGAGCAGCAGGTTTGTGCTTCGCGATTTCCAGAACTCTAGATCCCCATGTCACAAAGTCCCTATATCTCTAGGGTCTGCCCAATTGGCCATCTTCTTGTCAGCCACGCATACTTTCGGGCAGATCCGTCGGGATCTGGTGCCTTGCTGGCAACAGTTGGATCAATCCGGGGTGGGCTTAGTCTCAGTACTGGCCAAGATGACGGGCTACCGATGCAAGCAGGGGATCAATGGTCTGAGCCTGGATTCGGTGGGGTGGCCGCCAGAGATGCCAGGATGCCGAGGCATGTTCCGTAAGGATCAACTGGGGTTTATGGTCCAGAAAACCCAAAAAGTAGCGGACTTGTTTTTCAAAGCTTTGGTCGCCCGTCTCTGGGTATTGAACTTCGTAGAACAGGTCGAACTCAAATTTTGGGTCGATATCGATCGTATTGGCAGAAATGCCAGTTTCTTCCTCAGTTTCCCGAAGTGCCGTTTCCAGAAACGATTCTCCTTCATCGCAATGACCTTTCGGAAGGTCCCAGCGGGTTGGGTGACGCATGAGCAGAAACTCCACCGAATCTGCCGAGCCGGTCATCAATAAAATACCCGCCGCGGTAACTCTTTGTCCGTAAGAGATTTTCATGCCTTGTCGTTTATCAGGAGTGCCCTACAAAATACTATCTTACGAGATCTTCAGCCAACCGTTGCTGAAGTTTGTCTTACCTGATGAGTCATCTATGAAGATTTATACACGAACCGGCGATACTGGCAGCACAGGTCTATTTGGTGGGCCAAGAGTGGCCAAAGATGATGATCGAATCGAAGCATATGGCACGGTCGATGAGTTGAATGCTGCAATTGGAACCGCCAGA